>NZ_JBYTBB010000062.1:0-34002 GCF_058788755.1 Lysinibacillus sp. FW301-JW8 | reverse complement strand
AACGGAAATCACCTTCATTTTAACTAAATATTCACAAAAAGTCCCTTGACTATTTAATTTTTCAACACTATGAAAAAACTGCATAAAAATTTATGCAGTTTCTAAATTCTTGTTTCAATTTATATTTTTTTTGTCGTTTGTACGTGTTTTACTTTCACCTGTGGCTTTCCAAATCGCCTTTCCACTGTACCCTCAATATAAAGTATTTCATCCTCCTGTAAAAACTCTTGCACAAGCTGAAATACTTGTGGAAATAAGGTGATGGACACTGAGCCATATTCGTCTTGTAGCTGAGCAAAAGCCATTTGCTCACCTTTTTTTGTTCGAATTTTTTTTACCTCTTCAATTAAACCAATCATTTTGACATATGTTCCATCCCGAGTATGTTTTAACTCCCTACATGTAACATTGACTTCTCGCCAAAAAACTCGCTCTTCTGTTATAGGATGTGCTGATATATAGAACCCTAAAATGTCCTTCTCATACATTAGTTTTTCTTTTTGCGTCATTTCTTGAGCTTGCATATATTTGGGCTTACCAAAGCTAATGGCAGTAGCTGATGCCCAATCAATATCTTCTGTAGGTCGCAATAGCTCTGCATGCTTCAAAGCTGCTTCTACCGTCTTGATAAGAACAGCACGATCTCTACCCAAATAATCAAGTGCCCCTGCAAAAATTAAAGATTCTATTACTTTCGGTTTAAAATGTTGTGCACTTAAAGCAACTGCTAAATCAAATAAATTATCTAATGCCTCTTCATTCGATTGTCGTATAGCACTCACTGTCTCGATAAAGGTATGAGGAACACCTTTAATTCCTGATAAGCTATAACGAATGCCATCCTTTTCAACAGTGAAGTATTTGGTACTATGTTTTAATGAAGGCGGATAAAAAGCTATACCTTGTTCTTTGGCTTCATTCACAAGCTGCTGAATCTTGTCCGCATTTCCTGTTGCATTTGACAATAATGCTGCATAAAAGCTTTTTGGGTAATGCGCCTTTAAATAAGACATTTGATAAGAAATAACACTATATGCAACTGCATGGCTTTTAGGGAAGCCATAATCCGCAAAGCGCACAATCAGTGCATACACCTCTTCTGCTATATGGATATCGTAGCCCTGCTTCATCGCTCCATTCACAAATACTGCACGTTGCTCTTCTAATACTTGACGATTTTTCTTACTGACCGCCCGACGCAGTAAATCTGCCTGTCCCATCGAAAAGCCCGCCATCGCAGAGGCAATTTGCATGATTTGTTCCTGATAAACGATAACACCAAATGTCTCTCGTAAAATTGGCTCCAACACTGGATGCGGCATAATCACTAATTCTTGTCCTGATTTGCGTCTTGCATAGATTGGGATAAAATCCATTGGACCCGGCCGATATAACGCATTAACTGCTACTATGTCTAAAAAATGCGTTGGTTTAATATCCCGTAAAGCTTGCTTCATTCCTTCAGATTCTAATTGAAAAATACCTAAAGTATCTCCCCTTTGAAGAAGTTGGAGTGTTTTTTCATCTTGCATCGGTATTCGTTCAAATTCTATCCATGGTCCCCTTGCTTTATAAATAGACCAGCGAATTTGCTCTAAAATTGTTAAATTACGCAAGCCTAAAAAATCCATTTTGACTAGTCCACATGCCTCTACATCGCCCATTGACCATTGGGTACAATAAATATCATCATGCCCCTTTTCTATAGGCATTGTATTGACCAAGGGTGATGGCGCTAATACAACTCCAGCCGCGTGCGTAGAGGAATTCCTTGGCAAACCCTCTAATTTTAAAGCTACTTCTAACCAACGACGATGTTTTTCATCCTCTGCTAACCAGCCTTGTAAGCCCTGTGATTCAGCCACCGCATTTTGTAGCGTTATCCCAGGTTTATTGGGAATCCATTTCGAAATCTTTTCTAATGTTTCAGCTTCAAAGCCTAAAGCCCGAGCTACATCCCGAGCTACAGCTTTTGCTGATAATGTACCAAATGTGATGATCTGCGCGACATTTGCCTTGCCATATTTATGCGCCACATATTGAATGACTTTTTGTCTTTTACTATCAACAAAATCTATATCAATATCTGGTAAAGTGATACGTTCTGGATTTAAAAAACGCTCGAATAATAATCCGTAAGCAAGGGGATCCACTTGTGTTATAGAAAGACTATAGGCTACAAGTGATCCCGCTGATGAGCCCCGACCTGGTCCCGTTAAAATTTGATTCTCTTTGGCGTAACGCATAAAATCTGCAACAATTAAAAAATAATCCGCAAAGCCCATTGAACATATAATTTCAAGCTCATATTGTAATCTCTCTTGATAAACAAGCGGAATCTCATTCTGATTGAAACGCAACGCTAAGCCTGTTAATGCCTCCTTAACCAGTAATTCTTCTGCTGTTTCTCCTATTGTCACTGGAAATTTAGGCATTTGCACAGGCATATTAGGGATTTTTGCTGTACAGCCGGCCAACATCGCTGCGCTCGCTTCAAGCCATTCAGGACGATCAGCAAACCAGCTGCTCCATTCATCCATTGTTGGCACAAAATTACCTTGCAAATAAGTGGATGCCTTTGACTCGGTGCATTTTTCACCTGTATCAATCGCTCTTGCCACCTCAAAAGCAAAGTGGTCTTCTGGTCGTAAAAAATAACAACTCTGTGAAGCCACTAAAGGGATACTTTCATTTTTACACCATGTAACAAAATCCGGTTCTTTTTCCGCAATCATCCCTGCAGGTCTAGCAACCCCCATAAATAGATGCTGACCAAACAATGCTTTTAGAGCACTCGCTGCCTCTGTCCAATTTCTAATTTCTGCTATGTCATTAGAAGAAAGTAATGCTATACAGCCTGCTGCATATCCTTCTAGCCATTTCCATGGCAAAACGTCATCCTCTCTTATCGAAACGGCACTACTAATCTTTAATAAATGCTGATAGCCTTCTTGTGTTTTTGCATATAAAACTAAAGGAATTTGTTGCTCCTGCCATTGTATGTTGACAGAAAGACCAATTACAGCATGAATATTTGCTTGTTGTAATGCTTTACAAAAAGGCAAAAGCCCGTACAATTTCGAATTGACGATTGCACAGGCCTGCGTTTTTTGCTCTTGTAAAAAAGGGATCAATTGTTCAAGCCGAATCGTGCTTTTCAATAAATCCGCGCTCGTATGCATTTTCGTATATACATGTGTCAAATGAATCCCTTCCTTTCTTGGTATTACTTCATTTTATCTTATGATAACACCTATAGAATATTGTTAGTTATTTAAGCGATGTGTTTGACAAATTTCCTTTAAACGATTTATCACACGATCGGCTTCTTCCCATGAGTGTGCAGTTGCACCGGAAGCTAATGGGTGTCCTCCACCATTAAATTCCTTTGCTAGAATATTAATAACAGGACCTTTCGAGCGCAAACGTACTCGAATTTGTTCTCCCTCCTCAATAAACACAACCCATGCACAAATACCTTTCACACTACCAAGGCAGCCTACTAAAAGAGAGGCCTCAGATGGAACAGCATCGAATTCTGTTAACAATTCCTTCGTCAGCTTTATATGTGCTGCCCCATGCTCATCCATTTCAAAATTTTGATAAATATAGCCCTGTAAATTTAATAATTTTTGTTCCATTTCATACATGCCATCAAAAATCTGATTTCGATCAAAATCATATGTAATGAGTTCTGCAGCAATTTTAAATGTTTTCGCTGTTGTACTTGGAAATTGAAATCTTCCTGTATCTCCCACAATACCAGCAAATAACAATCTCGCAGCTGCAGTAGATAGCGACCAGTTAGCTGCATTGCGACCTTCCTCAAAAAGCTCATAAATCATTTCACTACAAGAGCTAGCTGCCGTGTCAACCCACAATAAATCACCATATGCATCATCATTTGGATGATGATCGATTTTTATGACCATCTTGCCCTTTGTATAGCGCTGGTCGTCGACACGTTCAGTATTTGCAGTATCCGTAACAATCACTAAAGCATTATCATAAACATCATCCGTAATTTGATCAGGCTGTGCCATAAATGTTAAAGAATCATCATGCTCCCCTACCGCAAAAACCTTTTTTTCTGGATAATTGGCTAAAATTAATTCTTTTAAGCCTTGTTGTGATCCATAAGCATCTGGATCTGGACGTACATGGCGATGAATAATGATTGTCTCATATAAAGCAATTGTGTCGATGATTTGTCGTCTCAATATAATTTCCCCCAAAATGATAGTAATAACCGTTAGCATTTTTCATTAATAATCGTTACAATAATGTCTAGTTATGCTAGGAGGTTTACTATGCTCAATTTAATTTTTGTGTTTGCCATAATCATATCATTTGTTTTTTATTTTTACTTTAAAACAAAACAATTCCGCTCTCCATTACCGATTGCGAAAAATTGGTACAAAAGCAAAGCGAATGTCAGTTTTGGTGTTTTTATACTTGTTTTTGGATTAAATCAAGCTTATTTATTCCCTGGATTATACACATTTATTATTGTAGCAATTCTTGTTGCTTTAGGCATCTTTGTTATTATTGAAAATATCAAAAAGGTACGACACTACGGTCAATTTGTGGAAGAGGAGTACCGTATTAATCGATAAGCAAAAAATAAGGGATGGCCTAAATTTTCACTAGGCCATCCCTTTTGCCTGCTTAGCGCTCCAAGAGCTGGAACATCATCATTGCCTTCCCGACTAGCATTTGCTGATTAAACACTTCGAAGTCCATTTTCACAAATTTACGACTCATGTCTAAAATTCGAGGTTTTACAGTAAGTGTACTTTCCATTTGCACAGGCTTGATGAAATAAATCGTCATGTTTTCGGCAACGGCATCGCCTCGCTTACGGCGCTTTAATGCAAATGAACCAACTTCTGCTAATAAAGTAGTAAATGCTCCGTAAGAAATTGCCCCATACTGGTTTGTCATTTGAGGTGTTACTTTAAATTCTACGATTAATTCCTCATCACCAAGTACCTTCATTTCATTTTTTACTAAATCATCAATCGTTTCCCCATGCTGAGGCTGTCTTTGTGCAAGCTGAAGTGCCTTAAGCACATCCTGACGGCTTATCACACCTTGTAAAATCGTATCATCATTAACAATCGGTAACAAATCAATGCCTTCCCAAATCATACGGTGTCCCGCAGACGCAACACTCATTTTCATTGACCCAGCAATTGGATTTTTAGTCATTACCTTTTCAATAAGCTCGGTTTCTTCTCGACCAATTACGTCTTTCACAGTAATCATCCCAACAAGCTTATTATTAGCTGTCACTACTGGAAAAGCGCCATGAGTAGTTCGTTCATTCAGCTTTTGGAAATGATGAATCGTTTCATCATTTTTTAGGACAGCTGTATCTGTCATTGGGACATAAATATCCTCAATAAATAAAATATCCTTTTTGATTAATTGATCATATATTGCTCGGTTAATCATCGTCGCTACTGTAAACGTATCATAGCTTGTTGAAATGATTGGCAGATCTAATGAATCTGCAAGCTGCTTATTATCCTCCGTTGTATCAAAACCACCAGTGATTAAAACAGCCGCACCAGCTCGTAGCGCATTCTCATGGGCTTTAATACGGTTACCAACGATGAGCAAGCTTCCTGCATCTGTATAACGCATCATATCCTCTAATTGCATCGCACCAATCACAAATTTTGTCAGTGTTTTATGTAGCCCTGACTTCCCACCTAAAACCTGACCATCAACAATATTTACAATTTCAGCAAATGTTAAGCGTTCAATATTCTCTTTCTTTTTCTTTTCAATACGAATTGTTCCAACCCGTTCAATAGAGCTAACTAAACGGCGATTTTCCGCTTCCTTAATAGCACGATAAGCCGTTCCTTCACTAACTTGCATTTCTTTTGCAATTTGACGTACTGAAATTTTATCGCCCACGGGTAGTGATTCGATGTATTGTAAAATTTTCTCATGTTTTGTAGACAAAATATCACCTATTCCTCAAGCATCATTTCTGCTCTTAGTGTACCATATATTTTAGAAAAATATTTAATATAAAGTGATGAATTTGTTTAACTTTTCCCATCGTTTCAACTATGTACGTGGTGTCAATTTATATAGTACAGCAGTGTCACAGATTAGGAACAGTTTACTTTTTCACCGGCTTTTAAAATTTGAACCTCTGAATTCTGCACTAACTCCGCAAAAATTTGTGGATCCTGCTCGATTGGAGGAAATGTATTGTAATGAATTGGTACGACAATTTTCGGCTTTAAAAATGCAACTGCGCATGCAGCATCCTCTGGACCCATTGTGAAATTATCGCCAATTGGTATAAAGGCAATATCAATCGGATGGCGTTCACCAATTAATTTCATATCACTAAACAACGCTGTGTCTCCTGCATGATAGATGGTTAATCCTTCAATAAATAATAAAACTCCTGCTGGCATGCCCAGATAAATAATTTCATTGCTTTCAGTTACATAAGAAGAGCCATGGAATGCTTGCGTGAATTTCACTTTTCCAAAATCAAATTCCCTAGCGCCCCCTATATGCATTGGATGCGCTTTCACTCCTTGCCAAGATATCCAATTAGCCAGCTCATTTGGTGCAATAACAAGTGCGTCTTTCTTCTTTGCAAGCTCTACCGTATCTCCAACATGATCATTATGTCCATGTGTCAATATAATAATATCTGGTGCTTCTTCCGCAACCTTTAAATCTGTTTGTCCATTCCCATTAATGAAAGGATCAATCAATATTGTTTTCCCATGAGTTTGAATTTTAACAACGGAATGTCCATGATAGCTTATCTCCATTTATAATTCCTCCTTGCATTATTGTTATGAATAGATTTATCGAAAAAATTGGTTAACTGGTAATTATTAAGACATTGATTACCATTAAACAATATGCTCTCTTTAATTTTTATTCGCTATTCAAGCGCATTTTCCCTTTTTTTGATATGCTTATAGGGAGAATAATGTTGTCTTATGTAACAAACTTAACGTTTAAGAGACAATTATTTATTCATTAGCTATTAAAAGCATCGAGGCTGATTTGAATAAAGGAGAAGACTCGCTCAAAAGTCGAAGCCTCATCAAGAAAGCTTTCAGCAGAAAAAAACTTTTAAGCAACTAGAGGAGGAAATATCTATGTCAAAGGTTGAAGAAATTCAAAACTATTTACAACAAAACCAAATTGATGCCGCTTTCGTAACAACACCAGATAATGTTTTTTACGTTTCTGGCTTTAAAAGTAACCCACATGAGCGATTACTAGGAGTGATGATTTTCAAAAACGCAGAGCCTTTTTTAATTTGTCCTCAAATGGAGATTCCAGATGCGAAGGCTGCTGGCTGGTCATATGACGTGATTGGTCACCAAGATACCGAAAACTCCATGGAAGTTTTGGCCCAAGCTATAAAAAAACAGAATGTGGATCCATCAGCTTTTGCTATTGAAAAAGCTCATCTCAATGTAGAGCGTTTAGAAGCACTACAACAATCATTCCCAGAAGCAAATTTTGTCCGTCTTGATGAAAAAATTAATGCTATGCGTGTTATTAAAGATGAAAATGAATTAGAAAAATTACGTAAAGCTGCTGAACTAGCCGACTACGCAATTGAAGTTGGTTGTAAGGAAATAGCTGAAGGAAAAACTGAAATGGAAATTTTAACAGCTATTGAAAGTGCTATTCAAGAAAAGGGCTGTAAAATGTCCTTCGAAACAACGGTATTGAGTGGACCAAAAACAGCCTCTCCGCACGGAATACCAGGTTCTCGCAAAATTGAAAAAGGTGATATGGTATTATTTGATCTTGGCGTTAATTACGATGGTTATTGCTCTGATATTACACGTACAGTTGCCTTCGGTGAACCAAGTGAAGCGCAAAAGGAAATTTATAATACTGTACTAGCTGCCAATACAAATGCCATTGCTGCTGTAAAGCCAGGTGTCCGTGCAATGGAATTAGATAAAATTGCTCGTGACACGATTACTGATGCTGGCTTTGGTGAGTATTTCACACATCGACTAGGTCATGGCCTTGGTATTTCTGTACATGAATTCCCTTCAGTGACAGGTGCAAATGAACTGATTATGGAAGAAGGAATGGTCTTTACAATTGAACCAGGTATCTACAAATCTGATGTTACAGGCGTCCGCATTGAGGATGATGTGGTTGTCACAAAAGACGGTGTAGAAGTACTGACAAAGTTCCAAAAAGAATTAATCGTGCTTTAATTGATTACTAACTACATTTAAATCAAAAAAAGGAAGCACAATGAGTATTCTCATAGTTGCTTCCTTTTGCTATTTCAATTATTAAATTAATTCATCCACATCAACAAATGGTAGACCTTGAGAATCAGCTACTGCCTTGTAAACAAGTTGTCCATCAATCGTATTTACACCTTTTTTCAGCGCAGGATTATCCAGGCATGCTTGTTTATATCCCTTATTCGCAATTTGCAGTGCATAAGGAATTGTATTATTTGTTAAAGCAATAGTTGAAGTACGAGGAACAGCGCCTGGCATGTTTGCTACCGCATAATGCACAACACCATGTTTAACATATGTTGGGTCATCATGTGTCGTCACACGATCAGATGTTGCAAAAATTCCACCTTGATCAATAGCAATATCGACAACTACTGAGCCTGGCTGCATAGACTTAATCATTTCCTCAGAAACAAGCTTTGGAGCCTTAGCGCCAGGAATTAAAACAGCTCCGACTACTAAATCTGAGTTTTTCACTGATTCCGCAATATTATAAGGATTAGACATTAATGTTTGAACATCACGACCAAATAAATCTTCTAATTGACGTAAACGCTCTGGGCTTAAATCAATTACTGTTACATCGGCACCCATACCAACAGCTATTTTTGCCGCATTTGTTCCAGCAATACCACCACCAATAACAGTGACTTTACCGCGTGGTACACCAGATACCCCACCTAGTAAAATTCCTTTACCTGCATGGTTTCTCTCTAAGAACTGTGCACCGATTTGTGTTGCCATTTTACCTGCAACCTCACTCATTGGTGTTAATAGCGGTAAAGAGCCATTTGCTAATTGTACTGTTTCATAAGCAATACCAACGACTTTTTTATTTAAAAGAGCCTGCGTTAATTCAATCTCTGGTGCTAAATGCAAATAAGTGAATAGGATTTGACCCTCATTGAAGTAATCATATTCTGATGCAACAGGTTCCTTTACCTTCATGATCATTTCTTGTGACCATGCCTCTTTTGCTGTTTCAACAATGTGAGCACCTGCTGCCTGGTAGTCTGCATCTGTAAAGCTTGATCCTAAGCCTGCACCTGTTTCAATGAACACTTCATGACCAGCATGTGTTAATGTAACAACCCCAGCTGGTGTCATTGCTACACGATTTTCATTGTTTTTAATCTCTTTTGGAATACCAATCTTCATCTTTCCTATCCCCTTCCATTGCCTAAGAAATTAGCATCATTTTTGTTAAATACGATTTTCCGTATTGATGCACCCCTTGCACTTCCATATTACCAAACATAATTAAAAATTGCTTTAAATAAAGCGATTACAACTAAAATTAACAACATTTCCAAAATACAAAATTTTCAAATTATTTACATTGTATTTTAATAAATCACATAGTTACTATTCAAAAAAATGCAAACTCACTAACAAAATATTTCACCTAAAACGAAATGTAATCTTCGTTTTTACGGGGGATGTCCATATCAGAAGTACTGTTCTTTGGACAACATTGTATGAAGAAAATTAATATTTTTGCAGTTTCACAATAAAAACCTTCACTTTTTCACATTTTTTCTTTCGGAAAGTATTTCCTTTAGAAAATCATTTGGTATAATCAGAATATATAAATCAGGGAGGTAATTCAAATGGCTAATCATTATAAAAGCATTGTAGTTGCAGTAGACGGTTCTAAGGAGGCAGAATATGCTTTCCGTAAATCAATTGACGTGGCAAAACGTAACGAAGGTGCTGTGTTAAACCTAGTAAATGTTATCGACACACGTTCATTTGCTGCAATCGAAGCTTATGATCGTTCAATTGCTGAGCGTGCTCAAGCATTCTCTGAGGAACTATTAAATGGTTACAAAAAACAAGCTGAAGATGAAGGCTTAACAAACATTAACCTTGTAATTGAATATGGCTCACCAAAAAATATCATTACAAAAGAGCTTTCTAACATCGTAGACGCAGACTTAATCATCTGTGGTGCAACTGGTCTAAATGCAGTAGAACGCTTCCTAATCGGTTCAGTATCTGAAGCAATCGTACGCTCAGCAAAATGTGACGTACTTGTTATCCGTACACCAGAAAATAATTAGTACATAAAAAGGTATCCAATTTTGGATACCTTTTTAATTATTTTTCTTCTCTCCACATTTTCACTTTTTCAAAGAACATTGCAAGGGCTTGTTTATTTTGCATATTTGGTACCTTTGCCAGCAATACCTCTTTTGGTGCCTTAAAGTCTTGCCCCTGCTTTTGCAGGATAACAATACTTTTCTCAAGTGCTCTATTGGCAAACATTGTATCGGGCAGCTGAATAATTGCCTGAATCCAAGCATGCTTCTGGATATATTTATGCAATTGCTTAGATTGCTCCGAATCAAAAAGATGAGATGGTGCAAGGAAGAATAAATAGCCCCCATCCTTTGTGTAGTTAATGGACTGCTCAATAAATAAGTGATGGGCAAAACTCATTCCTTCTGAAGGACATAATTCATAATTCAATGCCACTTCCTCGTTTGGATAGTAACCGACTGGTAAATCGCAAACAATAGCATCTACTGGATTCACTAATAAATCTTCTAAAGCATCTTGACGGTATAAAGACACCGGCTGCTCAGTCAAATCTGCTGTTGCTGCAGCTAAACGAATAAGCAGTTCATCAATCTCGACACCAGTAGCTTCTATTTTTCCATCTAATAAATTCATAACTGTTAATAGTAAATTCCCTGTACCGACCGCTGGATCCAACATAGCAATTTTTTCTGTTACAAAACGATCTGTAAAAATCTGCTCTACAAAATAGCCAACTAATAGACCTAGTGTATCTGGTGTCATTTGATGATTAGGCTGAGAACCTTTTCGCATACCCTTTAAAATAGCAATTTGAATTGCTTTTCGTACATCTTCCTTTGTTGCACCTTCTTGCGAAAAATCAACTGTTCCATCCAGCCATGCCTCTAAACCATCTAGAACGCCTTCAAGCAATGTAATATCTTGTTCTTTTTCTATTTTCTCAGCATGTTCATTAAGCATACCAAATAACTTCTCAATATTTTCCATAGATAACTTCCTTTCACGCAGAAAAGAGCTGTGACAAAAACTTGTCACAGCCCCTTTGTCTAGTAATATCTTAGCCTAAAAGCAGCATTTTATGCTAGTGCTTTGACAGCTTCAATCGCCGCTTCATAATTTGGATGGTCTGTTGCCTCTGGTACATATTCCACATATGTCACTTTGTCATCAGCATCCACCACGAAAACTGCACGCGTTAGAAGGCGTAATTCTTGAATATATACCCCATATGCTTCACCAAATGAAAGGTCACGGTGGTCTGAAACTGTTTGAACAGCATCAATACCTGCAGCACCACACCATCGTTTTTGAGCAAACGGAAGATCAACAGATACTGTATAAATCACAACATTGTCTCCTAAGTTTGCTGCTTCCTCGTTAAAACGACGTGTTTGGGCATCACACACACCAGTATCTAATGATGGTACAACACTAAATAAACGAATTTTCCCCTCTGAATCTTTTAATGTAACAGGTGATAGGTCGTTCGCTAATACTGTGAAATTTGGTGCTTGATCGCCAACCTTTACTTCGTTACCTACAAGTGTTACTGGACCATTTTTAAATGTTACTTGTGCCATATAAACGCCTCCTAATCTTCATATGTACTTAATATTACTAAATGAAGGGAATTGTTTGCAACTAAGACAACTCCGTAATTCAATTTCAGGCATCACATAAAAGAGCTGTCTCATTTTCTTGAGACAGCTCAAATTACTATTCCTCTTTTTTTTCTTCCAAAATGTCTATATCTTTTTCTATGAGTGGTTCAGTTGGAAGACTATCCTCTTTGATAGGAAGTGATGGTTGTGTTAATACCTTTTCAATAAACGTATTTTCATGCACAACGGTTGTATCTGCAAAGAAATCATGCAAACCTTTATTGTCAGGTAAAATAACTACAAGAATATATAGCGGCATAAAAATATTACAAATAATCCGCCCAATCCAATCACGAAATATCACATCAGACCAAGTGAGATTATCATGCTTTAATGAAACCACACGCAATCCAAATACCATTTTTCCTAATGTTTGCCCAAAAAACTTAGTCATCAGGACAAAATAACTATAGTAGAGAATAGCAGTAATTATTGAAATCGGTGCATACCATACTGTGTCAGATAAAGACCAATCCATTAGATAAAAAATAGGGTTAACAAAAATACCACCAACTGCTGTTATGATAAATCCATCTAATAAAAATGCCCAAAAACGTATCCAAAATCCTGCTGTTTTTTTAGCATAGTTTTTATTCGTGATCGTTTCTTCTGGATCAATTAGTAGCGTATTGCTGAGAGAGGGTGAACCTTGCATAACAATTTCATGGTTTGTCATTGTACTCCCTCCTTAGTATTCGCCGTATAAGTACATCATTTTCGGTGCTTTATAATCTGTCATAATTTTCATCAGCATTTTTTCCTCAGTAGATGGACCAAACACAGATCCAATCTTCATTCCGACATATGATTGCCAGCCACCCATTTCATATGAATACTCAAATAGTTCAGCATCTTGTAAACCAAAGTCTTCACGTAATGCAGTAATCGTTGCTTCCTCATCACCAATTTCATCGATTAAGCCGGATTCAAGTGCCTTTGTACCACTAAGTATTCGACCGTCAGCAACTTTTTTAACATCTTTCTCAGACATATTACGTCCTTTTTCAACAATATTAACAAATTCCTCATACGTTTCATTAATCATATCCTGCATCATGGTACGCTCTTCTGCTGTTACTTCACGCATAGGACTTAGCATGTCCTTATGCTCACCAGATTTAAATGTTTCATATTTAATACCAACTTTTTCTGCCAAAGCCTGATAATTGATTGATTGCATAATAACACCTATTGAACCCGTTATTGTATCGCGCTGTGCAAATATCTTATCGGCTGGTGCTGAAATGTAATAACCTCCTGAGGCAGCCATAGAATCCATAGAAACATAAATTGGAATTTGTCGCTCTTCTTTAATTTTTAAAAGTTTTTTATAAATTTCTGCAGATTCCTTAACACCACCACCTGGTGAATTAACACTTAAAACAACACCTTGTATTGAATCATCATTTAAAATATTATCTAATTGGTCTAAAAAGAATTGATGATCATATGCTACTGGTTGCCATAACGAACTTGAACCAATATCTTGTATCGCCCCATCAACCTTTAAATAGGCTATCCGCTTATTTATACTACCGTTTTCAATAACTGTCTCCATTACTGATAAATTATCACTAGCCATTAAGCTATCAAAATTACCAAAGAAATCTGATTTAAATATCGCAAATACAGTGTTTATACCTAAAGAAAATACAAGTAATACACCTGCAATAATTAAAGCAGTCCATCTTTTTACATTCATGTCTTTCCGCCTCCTCTACACGTTATACGAATAACTTTCTAATATGTTTCATTTTTTTGCAATCTTTGCAAAAGGTTATGCTCATTAACATTACCGAATATCATAAAAAAAATCAAAGCTCGATAAAAAAACATGAACTTTGATTTTCGACATTATTTCCTAGGAAATTATTATGTGAATTATTGCTTTCGACAAAAACCTCAACAAAATGTCAACCTGTAACTATTTAATGGCACATTTATTTTTTTCTTGTTGACGCAGCTCAATACGACGGATTTTGCCAGATGATGTCTTTGGCAATTCAGTTACAAATTCAATAGCACGAGGATATTTATATGGAGCTGTTAAAGATTTTACATGATTTTGAAGTTGCTTGATAAGACTAGCATTTCCTATCTCTCCATCATTAAGCACCACAAATGCCTTCACAATATTTCCTCGAACCTCATCAGGACTTGCTACAACTGCCGCTTCTTTTACTGCTGCATGTTTCATCAAAGCGTCTTCTACTTCAAATGGTCCTATTGTATAGCCAGATGAAATAATAACATCGTCTCCTCGTCCCTCAAACCAAAAATAACCATCTACATCTTTATATGCTCGATCACCAGTGATATACCAATCACCTCTAAATTGTAAGCTAGTGCGTTCAGGATCATGTAAATATTTTTTAAATAATGCAGGTGTCTCACGATGTACAGCAATATCACCTACTTCTCCTACTGAAACAGGATTTCCTAAATCATTGATAATATCTATTGTATTTCCTGGAGTTGGTTTACCCATTGAGCCGATTCTAGCCTCCATACCTACCATTGTTCCGACTAATAATGTATTTTCAGTTTGCCCATAACCATCTCTAACCTGTAAACGGAAAACATTCGAAAATACTTTTATTACATCACTATTTAGAGGTTCTCCTGCTGAAACAGCCTGACGAACACTCTCTAAATTAAAATCTTGTAAGTTTTCTAATGCAGCCATAAATCGATATTCAGTTGGTGTACAGCACAGGATATTAATATTGAATTTCTCAAGAAGTGTAAGATATGTTGCCGCATCAAATTTACCTTTGTACACAAATGCGGTTGCACCACTTCCCAATGTTGCGAGGAACGGACTCCAAATCCATTTTTGCCAGCCTGGAGCTGCTGTAGCCCAAACAATGTCATCTTCCTGTACGCCTAACCAATTCGGCGCTGTTGTTCGTAAATGAGCATATCCCCAGCTATGTGTATGTACTGCTGCCTTAGGATTGCCTGTTGTACCACTTGTATAAGCTAAAAATGCATTATCTGTACTTTTCGTTGGCGTAGAACTTATGTAGTTTGTTGGTTGATTTTGCATTTTTTGTAGTAATGACTGCCAAGGTTCATGTGCTACTCCTATTACGAATTGCTGCAAGCCCTGTAAGTTTTTCACGTTATCAAATTGCTCAATATATGGCTGATAAGCAACTATACCCTTTGCATTAGCATGGTGTATGCGATATTCTATATCCTTCGTTCTTAGCATTTCGGAACTAGGAATAATCGTTAAACCGATTTTTAATGCAGCAATATAGACAATATAGGCTTCTACAGATCTAGGCACCATTACAATTAATACATCACCTTTTGTTAAACCTTGGTTTGTAAAAACATGTGCAGCCTGATTTGCCTTTGCAAGTAGATGTGCGTATGTAATAAATTGAACATCATTATTTTCATCATAAATAATTAGTGCATTCTTGGTTGCATCCTGTGCATATTTTTCAATTTCCTCTGTAATATTGTACCATTCAGGTGCAATTAAATCTTGTCTTTTCATGGCAAATGCCTCCCTTTTGCTATGACTCATTATAAAACTCCATTTTTATCATTTTCAATGGTTCGCACTCTATTTTAGAAAAGTCATGACAACTATCATACTCTGTTATATGGCATCAGTCACGTTCATTGTCAAAACTAGCTATTGAACAGGAAAGAAAAATATGGTATATTTTGGTCAACTAAAAGCATAATTGCAGGGGGACTCATTTGGAGTTGAGAAGGTAAAACCTGACCCTTTGAACCTGTTAGTTAATACTGACGTAGGGAGCAATTCACATCTAATTCACTGATGAAAGGCTCTTTTGCGTGTATTTATTACACAAAAAGGAGCCTTTTTTGCATGCTTACGTCCATCCAATAAAGGAGGACTTAGAATGATTTTTCAAACTATCCGCAAAAAAAATCCACTAATTCATTGTATTACAAATTATGTGGTGGCAAATTTTCAAGCAAACGGCCTATTAGCAATTGGTGCCTCGCCAGTTATGGCTGATGCCAGTGACGAGGTTGAGGAGATGGTTGCAATTGCCTCAAGCTTATTGATTAATATTGGTACACTTAATGACAAAAAGAAAGAATCCATGTTACTTGCTGGGAAAAAGGCCAATGCACTTGGCATACCTGTAGTATTAGATCCTGTTGGCGCTGGAGCTACAACCTACCGAAAACAAACTGTACAACATCTGTTAAATGAGATCGAATTTGCAGTAATTCGCTGCAATATTGGAGAACTTGCCGCAATTGCCAATGTAGAATGGCAGCAAAAGGGTGTAGATAGTGGCGCAGGTTCAATATCTTTAGAAGATGAAGCGAAGAGAATTGCTCAGCTTTATCATTGTATAGTGATTGTCACAGGTGAAAAGGATTTAATAACTGATGGAAATCAACTGCAATGGATTACAGGTGGGAATTCTCATATGACAGAGGTCACTGGAACTGGCTGCTTATTAAGTGCCATTTGTTGTGCTGCTTACGTAACTGGTCATCAGCCTTATCACCAATTAATAGAAGTACTAAGATTTTATAAAAAAATTGCTGAACAAGCAGGTTCTACTACACAATACATTGGTGATTTTCAAATTGCTGTATTAAATGAACTCTATCGTCTTTCAAAGGCTGGTGAAGAATAATGCAGGTTGTAATGACTATTGCTGGATCTGATAGTGGCGGCGGTGCAGGTATACAGGCTGATCTAAAAACCTTTCAGGAATTAAAGGTGTTTGGAACTTCTGTTATTACAGCATTGACTGCCCAAAATACCCTTGGTGTATCTAATGTCATGCCCATTGAGGCAAACTTCGTTAAGCAACAACTACAGGCACTATTGGAGGATTTCTCAATTAGTGCAATGAAAACAGGCATGCTATTTTCCTCTGACATCATTCAAACTATTTCACAAATGATGGCTAATACTAAAGTTCCGCTTATTGTAGATCCTGTGATGATCGCGAAGGGCGGAGAAAGCTTATTACAACAAGACGCAATTGATGCCATCATGAATCTTTTACTGCCAATTGCAACCATTGTAACTCCGAATATCCCAGAGGCAGAAAGGCTTACTAGTAGAGAAATTAAAACTTTAGCTGATATTAAAGAAGCAGCCTATCTCTTATTACAAACAGGAGTACGATGTGTCATTATAAAAGGAGGGCATCTAGCAGATAAGGATTTCGCCATTGATTATATATTTTTTCACGATGGACAGTCTTTTTCTATGCAAACTCCTCGTATTTCTACAAAAAATACACATGGTACTGGCTGTACGTTTTCAGCAGCCTTAACTGCTTTTTTGGGCGGTGGTCTTCCTATAAAAGAAGCGATTATAGAAGCAAAAAAATTTATTCAATTAGCAATAACATATGATTTAGCTCTGGGTAAAGGGCATGGACCGACAAATCATTTTGCCTATCAAAACTATAAGGAGTCCTGTGAGGTGACTATTTATGAATCGTGAAGATTTACAGCTATATTTTATAATGGGCACAGGAAATGTAGTACATCAGGAGCCACTACACGTTCTTGAAAAAGCTTTACAGCATGGAATTACCATGTTTCAGCTACGAGAAAAAGGGCCTCGTGCCTTAACTGGACAAGAATATGAAAATTTTGCCCGTCATTGTCAAAAGCTTTGCCAGCGGTATAAAGTGCCGTTTATTATCAACGATGATGTAGAGCTTGCAGTAAAACTTACAGCAGATGGAATCCATATTGGTCAAGAGGATTTCCCTGTATCTAAAATTCGTGAAAAAATTGGAAAGATGATACTAGGTGTTTCAGTTCATTCTCAAGCTGAATTGCAAACTGCGCTACAATATGGGGCAGATTATGTAGGAATCGGTCCGATTTTTGCGACCACTTCTAAAAGTGATGCAAATCCGCCAAGTGGAACAAAGTTTTTACAGGGCGTCCGCATTGAAAATCCTGAGCTCCCTATTGTTGCAATCGGAGGCATAAATTGTTCAAATGGACAATCAGTTGTTAACGCTGGTGCAGATGGTATCGCCGTTATTTCTGCGATTTGTGAAAGTGAGGATATTTCCAATACCGTAGCAATATTCAAATCATTGTTCATTGAGGATAAAAAGATCTAAATGTAAACAAACTAAAACCAGTGCCTTTTACGGTCACTGGTTTTAAGTTTAATAATTACTTAATCAGCAATTATTGATTGTTGTTTGGCATACCTTTTAATTGAGATTCTGCCATTTGTACAAGACGTTTAGTGATTTCACCACCAACGGAACCGTTAGCACGAGCTGAAGCGTCAGCTCCTAATTGAACACCAAATTCTTGTGCAATTTCGTATTTCATTTGATCTAGAGCTTGTTGTACACCAGGTACTGCAAGCTGGTTTGAACTGCGGTTGTTGTTTGAAGTCATGTCTCTCACCTCCTTGTGAATATAGAATGTGCGATATTAGATTTTTAATACAAAATTTTTAGAGGTAAATTGTACCTCTAAAGGAAATAGAGAAAAAACTAAAAAAAGTCACCTCAAAATATGCTTTTGAGGCGACTTACAATCAATTACGTTCCAGCATCATTGCCTTCGGATTTCTTCAAGCTCGCTAAGCGCCTCTTCAAAATCCGTGACATCCGCTAGGGCTTTATCTTGATTCAGCGAATATTGAATCAAGATAAATTTCTTCTACTTATAAAAGGTCTGCAAATTTATCAGCTTCTTGTTCTTTTTTCGGGAAAATATAGACCTCCCGATTTTTCACAGCACGTTCAATTAATTCATCAAAATCCGAGAAGCTTTCATAATGCTCAACCTTCTCAAGCTTTGGTTTTGTTTTTGGACTTGCAGGTGTAAAAATGGTGCAGCAATCTTCAAACGGCTGTATAGATGTTTCATATGTGCCAATTTTCTCAGCAATATTGATAATTTCTAATTTGTCAGTTGAGATTAAGGGACGTAAAATTGGTGTATTGGTTACTGCATTTATTGCTGTTAGACTTTCAAGTGTTTGACTCGCAACTTGTCCAAGACTTTCACCTGTCACAATAGCCAGTGCATTTATTTCCTCTCGTACCTTATCAGCAACTTTTAACATCATACGACGAGTAGTTGTCATTGATACATTAGAAGGTACCTTTTCTTTAATCAATACTTGAATTTCAGTAAACGGAATGACATGTAAACGAATACTTGCGCCAAACTTCGTTAATTCATTTGCTAGTACCTTAACCTTTTCCAATGAATTTTGGCTTGTATATGGTGGGCTAAAGAAATGTATCGCCTCTAAGCGTACACCACGCTTCATCATTAAATAGCCAGCGACTGGACTGTCTATTCCTCCAGAAAGCATTAAAAGCGATTTCCCATTAGAACCTACCGGCATTCCTCCTGCACCAGGAATCACTTGTGCCATCATATAAGTTGCATCATGACGTACTTCTACACGAAGCTCAATATCAGGTTTCTTTACTTTTACCGATAGATTTTTGTAATTTGGTAAAACATAGCCGCCAATTTCACGTTGAATAGCATGTGATTCTAATGGAAATGTCTTATCAGTGCGCTTCACTTCTACTTTAAAGGTAAGTTGCTCATGTTTAAATGTATCCATAATTGTAATGGCTAGCTTTTTCATGGCTTCAATATCTTTATCACATGCTGCCACTGGGCTGAAAGATTGTATACCGAAAATTTTAGGTAACCCTTCTAATAAAACATTCATTTGAGTTTCATTTTGTATAGCAATAAACATACGATCACGCTCTGTACGAATGTGTAAATGCCCTAAATCAGCAAACGCATGACGAATATTTTCTCGCAGACGACGGATAAAATCCATTTTATTACGCCCTTTTGTTGAAAGCTCGCCATAACGAATTAAAATTTCTTTCCAAATCATTGTGTATGTTCTCCTTTAAGTTCCATCATTACTTCTTTTAATACATGTTTAAATTTTGTAATATCCTCATCCATTACATAGGCGCCAAAGCTTATACGGATAACACCCTTTTTAAAATGCTCATCAAGTTTTAGGGCTTCTACCACATGGCTTGTTTTTGTTTGCTTTGATGAACAAGCGCTTGATGTAGAAACGATTACCTGACGTTTTTGCATTGCATTAATAATAACCTCACCTTTTAAATCACGAATGCTAAAGGATAAAATATGTGCTGCTCCCTGAGGCGTCGATAAAATATGCACGGCATCACCATATTCACGTAATTGCAGACATATTTCATCCTGCCACTTACGATATTTTTTTTCCTGATTAGCCATAGACTCCACTGCAATACGAGCTGCTTTAGATAAAGCGACAGCCTGCGGAACGGCCACAGTTCCACTTCGTAATCCATATTCCTGACCACCGCCAAGTGCATATGGCTGCCACTTTAATTGCGTCCGAAATGCTAGCACGCCTGAGCCCTTAAATCCATGAATTTTATGCCCGGAAATGGAAATGCAATCGGGTCCATCCTCATGATTAAATGCTAAAGGTATTTTCCCGAAACTTTGAACGGCATCCACATGAAAAGCCGCTCTGCTCATTTCATGAATAATTTTTGCCGCTTCAAATATGGGCTGAATTGCGCCCATTTCATTATTGACGTGCATTATGCTTACTAAAATAGTATCCTTACGTACCTTTGCTCGAAGCTCATCTAATGAAATCACTCCATGATGATCCACTGCCAGATATTCCACTTCAAAGCCCTCTTTTTCAAGTTGCTTAACGGACTCTAGAACAGAGGGATGTTCAATTTCAGTCGTTATTATATGCTTTCCTTTATGTGTATTGCTACGTGCTAAACCAAAAATTGCTGTATTATTGGATTCAGTACCACCTGATGTAAATAGCACATTTTTTGCTTCTGTCTGCAAAATATCTGCTACTTGCTCACGTGCACGCATTAATAAGTCGTTCGCTTCAACACCCATTGCATGTATGGAAGCGGGATTGGCATAATACTGCTCATTCACTACCATAAATGCTTGCATGACCTCTTTTAAAGGCTTTGTGGTTGCACTATTGTCTAAATAGATTGTATTTACTTCCATTAATTTTCACACACTTTCAAAACGTTGATTTAACGGTATTTATCATAACGCAATCTTGAACAATTGACTACTAACTTTAACAATTATTCTAATTTAGTCGTTTATTTGTTTGGCTTCTTACCTCTTATTGAACTTCCTCTAATTCATTTAGCCGCTGTTTTTGTCCGCATATTGCTTATTCAATATAATAAGGCTGCCTAAAAGTTAATTTTTAGACAGCCTATAGCCTTTATTCATTTCATATAATTATTTTGATATAGTTTGCTCAGTAACCATTGTTTGAATTCGTTTTAAAGCTCCAGGCTCCATCTCTTCGACCGCAGTTCCGGCTTCTTCCAACGCCTTGGAGTATCGGAATTGATGGAAAGCTACTTCCGCCTCTTTTAAACGAGCATTTAATTTAGGATTTGTTGCACGATGGCGATTACCATACTGAATAATTCGTTCTATCAGCATGACATTTTCAATCAATTCGTGTGCCTTTGCTTTTACATCCTCCACACAAAGGGTTGCAGCAGTTAAATTATTATGTACTGTTCCCATATTAAGAGGCACTTCTTGTAAGCTTTGCATCACTACATAAATATGCTCTGCAGCCTCATCTAAACGCGCATCCATCTCATCTGGTATACCCGGAATATTGGCCTTATTTAAAAGTCGATCCGTCTCTTGCAATGCTTTCTTTAGGCTTTCTACTTGAGTACGTGCCTTATTCTCATCAATACGAAGTTTTTTCATCGTATTTGATAAATGCCCTTGTTCCTCGTGAATACGTTCAAGCTCGTCGCTAATTTCAATTAACTCCTCCTGCAAGCTTGAGTAAGCAGACTTTTCCTCTGTCACACGCATTGCCAATAAATCATAACGTCGCTGCAATGCCTCTAATTGCTTTAAAGCTGTTTTAGGAATTTCTGCATCTTTTTCATTTAAATGATAGCTTTGTTGCACATAAGTCGCTTCATCACTAACCAATCTTGTAGAAGTTATAACATTGGTAATTGAACTTAGTAAACGATCACAATTTTGGTCAACGTAGTTTTTAGCTATAACCTCTTTTTCAAGCAAATCATAATATTTATCAATTTCTTCATTTATTTCAGCAACACGTGGCTTCACAACTGTCAAGTTAAGATCTGCCAGCTCATTTTTTAATGTTTTAAATTCTTCATCGAACTTATTCAACGTCTCTGCTAGCTCTAAATGCTGTAAATAATAGGACTGGTCCTCCATTTCGCGCTGACCACTACGCAATTCCTGTACAGCTCCAGGTAGCTTGACTTGCAGCTCTGTTAAAATCGTTGGTACATCATTGATATAGTCGAATGTTTGTTGTGATTCATGGTTTAGGCTGATTACAATCTCTCTTGCCTGCAAATAATTCCCTTCGCTTGTGAGCACATCAAATTCTTCAAACTTTTGAACAAATGTCTCCAGTCTTTTTTCTAATGCTGGTAAAGCTACACCAAATGAATGTTGATGGGCTAACAAGGTTTTTCGAGCCGAGCGATAATATTCTTTTAATTGTTCAATTTCTATACGATTTTTTTCTTCGCTGCCAATTAATTCATTTAATTCTTCTAAAATTTTATCTTTATCCTGTTCACACTTTTGAATATAATCTTCTATCTCACGTTCAATGAAGGTTGCTTTTTTAAAGCGCAGTCTGTTAATCTGGTCCTCTGCATCAAATAACAGCGAATCAATTTTTGTCATATGTACATCGATGACTTCATCCCAACTATTACGCCATCGTTCAAACATCTCTTCTGTTTCACCGTTCATGTTTAAAGATTTAACCTTCGAAATTTCTTCATTTATGGGATTGTTTTGTATTTGTAATTTTTCATTTTCAAGCTTTGCAATGATTGTTGTATGTTTTCGTCGCATCATAAATCCCACTATAGCTAAAATTAATAGTAGGATAACCGGAATGATGATATACTCCATCGTAAGCCTCCTATTCTACAATAAACGAATTGGCTATTTGTATTTATTATATACTATGTTTTCGCCTTTTGTACTAAAATTTAAGCGTTTTTCGGAAAAGTGTATGACAACGCTCAGGTATAATTGCGTCTGGATTTTTTCGAACTCGTTCGAAAAGCTCCTCTTCAAAATCCGTGACATCCGTCAGGGCTTCATCTTGGTAGATTTTAAAAGCAAAGGAAGTGGTAATTTTATGAAACGCGACGGACATATTCATAGTCCTTATTGTCCACATGGTACTACTGATACATTTAAGCAATATATTGAAAAAGCAATTGCTAATTGCTTCACTGATATTACGTTTACAGAGCATGCACCTTTACCATCTAGTTTTATTGACCCTACGCCAGAGCAAGATAGTGGTATGAATCCAGAATTGCTAATGTCTTATTTCGAAGATTTACAGAGCCTTCAACAGCAATATGCACGAGACATTCGTCTTCATATTGGATTAGAGGTTGACTATATTCAGGGCTTTGAACAAGAAACACGTGAATTTTTAGATACATATGGACACTATTTAAATGACTCTATTTTATCAGTCCACTTTTTATCATGGCAAAATACCTTTGAATGTATCGACTATTCTCCAGAAAGCTTTATCAATTTTTCTAAAAAAGTGGGCTCTGTTGAACAGGTTTATCATTTATATTATGATACAGTTCTACAATCCATTAAAGCAGATTTAGGAAAGTATAAACCTAAGCGTATTGGACATCCCTCACTTGTTCACAAGTTCCAACTAGCACATAAAGTGAAAGTTGATGATTCTGCGAGGATTCGAGAAGTTTTAGATTGTATGAAGCAAGATGGTTATGCGCTAGATGTCAATAGTGCTGGTTTAAGTAAAACACATTGTCAGGAACCTTATCCACCATTTGCCTTTATTGATTATAGTAAATCTATAGGATTGCCTGCTGTTTTTGGTTCAGATGCGCACAGTGCCAATGATTTACATCAACACTACCATGTTATATTTCCAAAATAAATTACTTTTAAACGAGGTGCTATTATGTTTACAAAAATTCATTTTGACGGACCCATCGTAGAACAATATCATTCATTGACTAAACAATTGGATGCCCTACTTACAGGAGAATCAGATCGCATTGCAAATTTAAGCAACGCCTCCGCACTATTAAATCAATTTTTAACAAACATTAACTGGGTTGGCTTTTATATCTTACATGGAGAAGAGTTAGTGTTAGGTCCATTCCAAGGCTTACCTGCCTGCGTTAGAATCCCAACTGGTCGTGGTGTTTGCGGAACGGCTGTAGCTCAAAAAGAAACAATCGTTGTGAAAGATGTACACCAATTCCCAGGACATATTGCCTGTGATGCTGCATCACAATCAGAAATCGTTATCCCTTTGATAAAAAACGGTGAGGTGATGGGTGTTCTTGACATCGACAGTCCAGTTGTTAATCGATTTTCTCAAGAAGATCAAGACGGATTGGAGCTATTCGTAAATACGCTACTATTACATTTATAAAAAAATCAATTACTCCCCAGCATAATTGCGTCTAGATCTGCTGAAATCAAGATAAAAATTGCCCTGAAATGGTTTAACAATTGTCATTTCAGGGCAATTCATTTATATAGAGGTTTTTATAGATTCGCGGTCATGAATACAGAAGCGATTCTTGCCATTGTTTTTTGCTTGATATAATGCTGTATCAGCATGTAAAAATACAGATTGAAACGCTGGGCGATACTGTTCATCCCAAGTAATAAGACCTGCTGAAATGGTCACTTGCGGATCTGTTGCTTTTGGAATGTCTGCAACGATTGTTGCTGTCAATTCTATGGCTTCTTTTTCATTAATATTTGGCACGTATACAGACATTTCTTCTCCACCCCAGCGTGCACAAATACCTCGAGTACCAATCGTTTCTTTTAATTGTACGGCAATTTGTATAAGGATCTTATCACCAATTTGATGACCATACGTATCATTAACACGTTTGAAATTATCAATATCAATAAGCAAGAACATTCCTGATTTATCGTTCATAAGTGATTTTTCAACATACTGATCTAAATAACTTCTTGCATATAATTTTGTCAGATGATCCAAATCTACCATTTCCTGAAGTTGGTTTCGTAAAATTGAGTTTGCAATTGCTAAAGACGAGTGATGAATTAAGGATTGCATTAATTTAAAGCTGTCAAATGAAAAGAAATAAGGCTCTTTGTGCAACACAATACTAAAGCCATTTATTTTTTCCTCCATTAAAATTGGGATTGCCATAATTGAGCGATATTCAATTTGATTAGGGGTTAATCTGCTAAAATCAGCAATAAATAATGGATCATTGGTATGCTCAAAATGTTGTTCAACATGTTTTATATAGATTTGACCCTCTTGTGAATTAAATAATGCTGTACTAGCACCGGTCACTTCAAAGGTGTCATTATTTTTAAATGCAAAACAGACTTCCATTGGCTGAAAAGATTTCATTAATTGTTTTTGTAGGAAAAGTAACATTTCATGAATGTCAATCCTCATATTTAATCGATGTGATGTTTCATTGATGAGTTGTAAGTCACTTACGAGGCGGTGCGATTGATGATATAATTTTGCATTTTCGAGTGCATTTCCCGATGCTTGTGCTAGCATACGCACAAAATCCTTTTCAGTCGTTGAAAAAAGATACGTTGTAGGTGCACTTACTTGTAATATGCCGTAAATTGCCTGTCTCCCTTTTATAGGAGCATTCAATAATCGACAATTCAAATCGCCTGCAAGTTCCGTTGTCAGTTCTCCTGACACAAAAGCCTCAATCGTTGCTGGTCTTTCAGATAAATAATCAAAAAGTTTAATCTCTATAGTCGTATGTCGGTCTTGATCATTCGATAAAATGAGCTCTACATTAAATTCCGGGAAATTATCCTTAATATTCTTCAAGACATTTTCCAAAATTAAATCAATATCCATCGTAGAATGGAATAAATCGGTCATATTATACAATTTTCTATACTGATCTTCATTCACTTTTACTTCTAGATTTTCTCTAATCATTTGTAAAACCTTCGTAAGCGTTTCCACACATTCTTCCCCGTAATCCGAGGTCATAAAGTCCGTCCAAGCATCTGATGCCTCCACGAGTAACACCCCGATTGGATTTTTGCCATCTGCTTGAAAAAGCACCATATCTGTCATCATCGTATAGGCTTCTTTTTCTTTTAATATATAAGGAATTTTCACCACTTTTTGTTGATAAAAGCCAGCTTCAATCATTAACCATGACACAGCATTTAGTTTCGTTTCAATCGTCAAAGCAGCCATTTCTTCGACAGGTATTAAGGAGTTCCCCTCGAAACTGAGAAAAGCAGCATTAGCAATTTTCAAGTGCTTCTTTAGACACTGTTTTAATGAATAAAAATACTCATTAAAACCGGCTTGTTCTTCCTTCGAACTCACCCAAAAGCTCAAAACATCTGATTTTATATATTTTAGCGTTTGTAAATGGTCTGTCATGAAATCACCTTTTCTATATAACGTCCAAATCAATTACTATTAACTTATAATATATTATACATAATTTGTGTCATTTTGACTATGTAATTCTGTTTTACTTTTACATTTTACATTTCTCACCGTATCTTTAACTATTTCGAGATAGTGTAAAATGTATAGAGAGGAATTTTCTACTATAGACCATTTCTAAAAATTGTTCGTCTAATATTTGACGTCGATGCAATAAGCAGTTACAATGTATGTTGTGTAAAATAAACGCAGCAGTGGTATAAGCTTATACCTGTATTTTATTCCTCTATTGAGTGTCAAATAACTTCTTAGTTCAAATAACAACAAATAGATGGTGTATTGTGTAACCTAACGGCTGCATAGGCGAAAATACATGAAAATAAAATGCATATAAGAATGGGTACTACTGGTTTTTGTTTTACAACAAAAAAACCAAATTTAAAGGAGGAGACAACAATATGTCTCGTTATACAGGTCCATCTTGGAAATTATCACGTCGTCTTGGTATCTCACTAAGCGGTACAGGTAAAGAAATCGAAAAACGCCCTTACGCACCAGGCCAACACGGTCCTAACCAACGTAAAAAATTATCTGAATACGGTTTACAACTTCAAGAGAAGCAAAAACTTCGTCACATGTACGGCATGAACGAACGTCAATTCCGTACTCTATTTGACCGCGCTGGTAAAATGAAAGGTGTACACGGTGAAAACTTCATGGTTCTTCTTGAAACTCGCCTTGATAACCTTGTTTACCGTTTAGGTCTATCTCGCACTCGTCGTGGTGCACGTCAATTAGTTAACCACGGTCATATCTTAGTAGATGGCAAACGTGTAGATATCCCATCATACAGCGTGAAACCAGGTCAATCGATTTCTCTTCGTGAAAAATCTCAAAACCTTGCTGTAGTAACAGAAGCAATCGAAGTAAACAACTTCGTGCCAGATTACTTATCATTTGATGCAGACAAAAAAGAAGGTACATTCACTCGCCTTCCAGAACGTTCTGAATTATCAGCTGAAATCAACGAAGCATTCATCGTAGAGTTCTACTCTCGTTAATTAAATTGCTCTGCAAAGAGTAGTTTAGAAAACCCTAGAAAGCCTTTTATAACAAGGTTCTCTAGGGTTTTTGCATTTTATTAACAATGCACAATCATGCATTAACAACCATTGTTTTGGGGCTGAATTGGGGCTAATTATTAACGCTTTGGTGGGCATGTTTGTATGGATGATGAAATACCTAGATTGGAGCAAATTGCTTCAATTTTTTTTCGGGTTAACTAGAGATCCGAAGAATAAAAGATACTATCTGTTTAGTCGATAGCCTCTTCGATAAAAAAATCGGATTAAACTTTTGTTTTATACATTTTGAACTAATCCTCGGATATTACTGAATCTTTTCCAGGTTTTAATCCTAAAAGGTGAACCACAATTTTATTCCTCACAGAACAATTGATTAAACGACATGAGCCTTTAAAATCCAGGGCTCAAGCCACTTCAAACATGTTTATTATTCCCCTTGACCTAGCACAGTTCAGCATTCTAAATTTTTCTTATTTCATTTGTTGTTGCAATAGAACTCAAAATACCTATTGTCCCGAGAACTAACAACGATTTCGATGGACCAATAATTCCTAATGTTAATCCTCCTACTCCTACGACAGTTGTGAAATACCTACTATATTTCAGTTTTGATTTTGTTACTTTTGGCGTTTTCACATTTACCCTAACCATCTTATTTACCTTACTCAAAGCAGTATCTAATTGTTTAATCATTTTAGTTTACCACCGTTAGAATTAATTGAATAAAAAATCAATAGCTGGATTTATTAATAGCAATAAACTGGAAGCCAATACATACACGCCATGTTTTTTCTTTTTTAAAATACAAAACAACCCAATAATAAATACTACAAGTGCAAGTCCAATTGATATGTAGCTAAATACACCTAAAGTATTATTTTGTTGCAAAATATCTAATATTAAATTTTTCAAAGCAAACTCCCCCATTTTATAGTTTGTTTCTCCTAGTAAACACAATGAACCTTCGTAATCAAATATCTTCTTATATGGAATTTTTCTCCATTTTTCCAAGTCTTCTAATTAGTATCATTTAGATCAGCCCTTTTCATTTCGTACTTTAATTGTACGAATCGATTGTCTCTTTTTTCTTACTCATTCCTTACAAGTTTATTAATTTTATAAAACTAAAGATGAACCAAATGCAAAAGTAGAAAGGGCTTAAGCATGCTGAAAAAAGCCCTCCTATTGTGTGAGGGCATTGAAAAAGTCGATTTGCCACAAAAATTGTGATGCAAATCGACTTTTTTAAGTTTTCAAATCTAACAAAAGGCAAATTTCTAATATAAAAAAGTGAATTTTGCTCTTTATTGTGTAAGGCTATTTTTCATATATATTGTTTTACAAGCGAGATTAAAACATCACTTGGGAGTTCAGTTGCATTGCTACTGTAGCTATATTTCCATTAACAGAAACCTCTATTTGAGGGACTCTGCCAGTATTCATATTAAAAGCAATTTGGAATCTAGCTGCTTGCTAATGCGTAGCGTACTCAACTTCTATGACATTCCGAGCAAAATAGCTTGAATAGCCTTTATCAAAAGAAAACACATTGAACTGCATCTCAAATGTATAACTGTTGAGATGCAGTTCAAAAATTTATCTTGGTTTTTTATTGCTTATTCAGTTAATTCATCTCGATGCTCTATGATTGAGGTTGTTAAATTCGGATATTGAGAAATCGCTACACTTGGAGTACTAAATATTAAGGATGCCCCAACCTGAGTCTCGTCTTCTCGAAACACCTTTATATTGTAAGAACTTGACCATATAGCAACAGCAGTTTTCGAAGCTACTGGTACTTCGCTAGATATTGTCTTTTCTGTGAAATCATTACTAATATGAGTCTCTTCAAAACCAAGTTCAATGTTAACTTTAAAGTTCACTTCTCCCCCGATTCCAAACAGCTCAAACCCGACTTTCTCTGATACCTCAATACCAGTTGTTTCTTTCAAGGTTATAGATTTTGAATTACTTATTCCTGATTTATACTCATACTTTAAAAGAGCTTTATCAGATGTTTCATTATCTTGAAACGCTATTAGCGTATAAAAACACTCACGTTTTAATATATAAAATGGGCTATTTTCTAATACCCAACTAATTGGATATTCTTTATCTACTATGCTAGTCATAGGTACAATTACTTCACGATCAATTACTGGTATTGTACTTTTACTTGGTGGATTTTTACTATCTAAAATCGGTGTAAGCGAAACATCTATTTTTATATATGGTAAAGGCAAACGTAGAACATTCGGAACTGTTTCTGGTTTAGTGTGACCATTAAAGCAAAAAACCGTTCCCGGAGCAAATAATCCTGTATTTTGATCATGCCATTCTTCTGGTGCCACAATTTGATAAATACTAAGATCTTCTTTTGCACCTGTGCCCCTATCATCATATATCCAATTACCCAATTTTCCAGAGTATGTTAAATCTTTTCTAACACACCTAACAGCTTCTAAAGAAGGTGGGTTCCAATTATTCGTAAATACATGTCCTAAAGCAACATACCCTTGTGGTGGGATTGGTTTCCAACATGCTCCGTCTAATTTCGCTCCAGATCCTTTATCACACCATATTCTTTCATACTTCAATGGAGGTTTTAATGCTTCCGTACCAGGTACTTCTTTTACTGTTATAACAGCCATTGTATTATCTACATTTGTATACTTACCAACTGCTACTGAACCTAGTGGATAAAAACCTTCCTCACATATTGGTTGATAAAATGTAACATCATATTTCCCTCCGCTACCCCTATCATCCCATTTTTTTTCGAATTTTCCTGTAATAGACATGATTAAATCGCCGTACCTTACTTCATTTTTTAAAAGAGATGCTTCTTTTTGTGTGATTTGCATATAATTACTCCTTTAAATTTAATGATCTAGCAAGAAATATTCAAAATTAGAAAATATTATGAAAGGGCCCTAATCAGATATTATCAAAAAAATGTAAATAATACAATTAAATGTTTAAATAAATTTCATTATTTTTCCCATTTAAATTACATATCCTTGATCGTTAATTACTGTTTTGAAAATGTATCAATTATGGTTGATTTGGCTCCTAACCCGCTCCTTAATTTTTTTCGTTTCATCCGTAATAGCCATCCTACTATGAGATATAGACAAGTTGTTAAAATCCCTGCAGATGGAGAAACAAGAAATTCTTTTCCCTGAGCAATTTTGATATAGCCATCAAGAATAAGTGGATTTACAAGTGCATCCTCTGTCATATGCATAAGGACAAGCGGCCAAATACTCCTTGTCATTAAGTAAATTTCTGTGTACATCACTGTCCAACAAATCATCGTGACGATTCCTACTATTGTAAATAGCCATCTATTTACAGGAAGTACATTGATAATATCGCTTTCTGATAGAAACACGAGAAAATACGGGATATGCCAGGCTCCCCAAACACCTCCAACAATAAGATAGAGCCAAAAATCATTCAACTTTAAATTTGAAAGCTTACTCGTCAGATAGCCTCTCCATACTGACTCCTCGAAAAAGTTTTTAACGAATTGAATAAACAATCCACCAATGAACACAGATAATACAGTGTTTAGATGAAAGGCTGAAAAGTCCATCCAGCCAAATACATAACTAATTAATAGCACTACAGATGTAACAGCAGGATAAATGAAAAGAGCAATAACATACCATTTTAAATTGCCCTTGAAATTAGGCAATAAACCTATATCCTGCCAGCCATCTCCTGCAAAGGAACGTAACAGGATGGTTGCAAGCAGAGGAGAAATAAGCCAAATTCCCATACCAAGAGTATCTCCTTGAGGCTGCTCTGGAATCAATTTATCCACTAACACACCAAACCAACCACACAGTAACACAACAACAATAAAAATCATTATGTTTCTAAGAGATGTTTTCACCTTCAATCTACCTCCTTGTTTTCAAGTATCGAAAGAATCCATTTTGTATCAGGACAAGGTGTTTCTGGATGCAGCGCAATATATTGAGCGATTCCTTGTATAGAACACCAAAATGTCACAGCAAGGGCTTCTGCATTTCCTTCCTTTATTTCACCTAACAATTGCCCCTTTTCAATTAAAGGGATACTCCTTTTTATCAATTTGTCTGCTTCAGCAAGCATCCTCTTTAAGTCCTCTGGAAAATTTTCAAGATGCTGGGCATTTTCCATCAATACAAACATTTTTGCGGCTGATGGATTTGTGCAAATCATAGTAAATAACTCCTCAACAACTTTGTTGAACGTTTCCAATGGTGATTCATCAGCAAAGTGAAAATCCATTTTAAGCCGTTCACAGCCTATTCGAATAAGCTCTTCATAAAGTTTTTCCTTAGAGTCAAAATAATGAAAAAGCAATCCCATACTCATATCAGCAGCATTGGCAATATCAGCAACCTTCGTTTCCCCATATCCCTTCCGTATAAACAAATCCAATGCAGATTTTAAAATAACCGCCTTTCGTTGCTCCTTCTGTTCGTGTCGAATTGACATTATTAGCACCCCTTCATTAAAAATATATTCATTGAAATAATATTCAATGAATATTTAATAACTCCTGCAAAACTTCTATAAATATTAGATTTTATCTTAGCCTGAGTTCCTCTATTTCAGTAGGTGTTTTGACACCCTCTGAGAAGGAACCAATACTGCATTCATCTCACTACCTGTAGAGGTGGGAGTCTTCTGTATCTGCCGCTGTGCTTTCGATACAAAAAACATTTGCTGGATGAAGATAAAACAATGATTTTTTTATGTACTTTAAAATAGTAATTGTACCAACAAAAACAACATAAACACTACCATTACATTTAAAATAAAATATCAGTTATTTACTATGCAATTCAAGTTAATTTTAGAACCAATTCCCCAAAAATATATTTTACTTTTATAATAAAATATTTTAAAAACATGGTTAAACCGATATTATTAAACAAATCAATCGTTTAACCACAAATAAAACCAACTATCTCTTTTGTAAAATAACAACATGGTAAAATAGGTAAATTTTAATAAAAATATGAGTTGAACTTTCATAGAAAATAGAATACGATGAATTTCGAAAGATGGTTCACCATCATTCAAGCAATAACAATTTTTTTAAAGGGGTTGGAAATATGTCAGACGTTCTAAAGCAATTTGTAATGCCGAAAACAAACTTATTTGGACCTGGAGCAATTCAAGAAGTTGGTAAACGTTTAAATGATTTAGAAGTGAAAAAGACATTAATCGTAACAGATGAGGGCTTACACAAATTAGGTCTCTCTGAACAAATTGCTAACATCATTACTGCTGCTGGAATTGATGTAGCAATTTTCCCGAAAGCAGAACCAAATCCAACAGATCAGAACATTGAAGATGGTATTGCAGTGTATCATGCAGAAAGCTGTGATTCTATCGTTTCTCTTGGAGGAGGTAGTGCGCACGATGCAGCGAAAGGTATCGGACTTATTGCTTCGAATGGTGGACGTATTCATGATTATGAAGGCGTTGACAAATCACAAAACCCACTAGTACCATTAATCGCAATTAATACGACTGCTGGTACAGCTAGTGAGATGACTCGCTTTACGATTATCACGGATACAGCTCGTAAGGTGAAGATGGCGATTGTGGACAAACATGTTACACCACTTTTGTCTATTAATGATCCAGAGTTAATGATTGGCTTACCTCCTGCACTAACTGCGGCAACTGGATTAGATGCATTAACACACGCAATCGAATCATTTGTGTCGACAAATGCAACGCCAATTACGGATGCATGTGCTGAAAAGGTACTTCAGTTAGTACCTGAATATTTGCCACGTGCCTATGCAAATGGTGCAGATTTAGAAGCACGTGAGCAGATGGTGTATGCTCAATTTTTAGCTGGTATGGCATTTAACAATGCATCGCTTGGTTATGTGCATGCCATTGCACATCAATTAGGCGGCTTCTATAACCTTCCACACGGTGTATGTAATGCTATTTTATTACCACATGTTTGCCGCTTCAACTTAACAGCTCGTACTGAACGTTTTGCAACGATTGCTGAGTTATTAGGCGAAAATGTTGAAGGCTTAAGTAAACGTGATGCTGCTGAAAAAGCGATTGAAGCTATTGAGAAATTATCAAATGATTTAAATATCCCTAGTGGCTTCCGCGAGTTAGGTGCAAAGGATGAAGATATTGAAACTTTAGCGAAAAACGCGATGTTAGATGTTTGTGCTGCAACAAACCCACGTAAAGCAACGTTAGAAGATATTAAACAAATTATTACAAATGCGATGGGTCCAGTAACGAAAAAAGAAGAGTCACTCGAAGCTGTTGCACTTTCATAATAAAAAGATTAAAAGGTATGTCCATTGCGGACATACCTTTTCATGTTGTTGAAATACTATTATGTCAATGAAATCAAGGTGACAAATAAAAAAATATAGCTCTTTTTCAAAACG
>NZ_JBYTBB010000061.1:31162-34638 GCF_058788755.1 Lysinibacillus sp. FW301-JW8 | reverse complement strand
CGCCAGCGTTCGTCCTGAGCCAGGATCAAACTCTCCATAAAAGAAATTTGATTAGCTCAAATTGTTTTGCTGGCATCGATTTTGATGTCCAAAATTTTTGTTTTGTTCACTAGCAGAAACTAGCTACTAAAAACTTTATTGATTACGTTTTGCTTGTTCAGTTTTCAAGGTTCATTAATTTGTCACACTTAAGTGACTTTCTATACTTTAACACAGTGTTAACTCTATGTCAACTCTTTATGTTAGTATTTTTAAAGGTTGTCGTTTGTTTTCGTAACAACGTTTTAAAATATACCATTAATCTTCTAGTAATGCAACTGTATTTAAAAAGAAAAATAATTCTGTGATTTTCATTTCTAAATAAATCAAATTACTTCCTATATAATTGTTTTAAAAGTGAATAGTATTCCAATCATTAGAGCAATAAAAAAACTGCTCACAAATATGGTTAAAACCAAAATTTGCGAACAGCCTTTTGTTTATAAAGTTGCTAAATATAATAAGAAGATTATCGCGAAAACATACATTATCGGATTTACTTCCTTCGCTTTTCCTTTAATAATCATTGTTAATGGATAGAAAATGAAACCTACTGCGATACCAGTTGCAATCGAATAAGTTAATGGCATCATAATCATTGTTAAAAATGACGGCACAGCAATTTCAAAACGATTCCAAGCAATTTGGCCTAAAGAAGCGACCATTAGGACTCCAACTATAATTAATGCAGGAGCAGTAACGGCTGAAGTAATAACTCCTAACAACGGAGATATGAAGAGTGCTAATAAGAATAAACATCCCGTTACAATTGAAGCAAAACCTGAACGTGCACCAGCTGCTACACCTGATGAGGATTCTACATAAGACGTGATTGTAGATGTACCAAAAATGGAACCTACAATCGTTGCAATTGAATCAGAAATCAAAGCTTTACCAGCACGTGGTAAACGGTTATCTTTCACTAATCCTGCTTGGTTTGCTACTGCCATTAAAGTTCCCGCATTATCAAAGAAATCAACAAATAAGAAAGTTAAAATTACTGACAGCATGGATAATGTATAGAAGCTTGGATCAGAAAAGGCACTGAATAATGCACCAAATGTTGGCGAAATACTAGGTGGTGCTGAAAAGACTTTTTCTGGTAACCCAACTTGTCCAGTAATCATACCTACAATTGAAGTAATTACCATACCATAGAATACGCCGCCTTTAATTCCACGCACCATCAAAATAACTGTAACAATAATACCGAAAATCGCTAGTAATACCTGTGGATCACGTAAATTACCAATACCAACTAAGGTTGCATCATTATTAACAATAATTTTTGCATTTTGCATTCCAATAAATGCAATGAATAAACCAATACCAGCACCTACCGCTAATTTTAATTCCATAGGGATAGCATTAATTAATTTTTCTCGTAAGCCTGTTAATGTTAATAATAAGAAGAAAATACCTGAAATAAATACTGCTGCTAAAGCATGTTGCCATGGGCTACCATTAACTAGTACTACTGTATAAGCAAAAAATGCATTAAGTCCTAAACCAGGCGCTAAAGCCAGTGGATACTTCGCTAAGAGTCCCATAATAAAACAACCAATTGCTGCTGACACAGCAGTTGCAACAAATACAGCCCCATAATCCATACGTAAAGCATCTGGTAAATCCTTTACATCTGCTAATGTCAATGTTAATGGGTTTACTACTAAAATATAGGCCATTGCTAAGAACGTTGTGAAGCCACCAAGAAATTCCCGACGATAATTTGTTCCTAATTCATCGAACATGAAATACTTTTTCATTTGAAAGAAATCCTCCGTTGGTCGTCTTCAATATCGAAAATAAAAAAAGACACGCTGACTATTCTACTAGTCGCATGTCTACGATATTTCATCACCTGTATTGTGTGAAATTTATTAGTGTCTATACATTCGTATATAAAACTAAAATCGTAGTCAAGTTATTTACGGTAACTTGGTAGAAACTCACGGGCCTTATTCCCGACATTATACGACGACTTATTTAATTTACAATCGTAATATATCATTTCATTTTTCAGATTTCAACCTATTTCCGAACGTTTTTTATAAAAAAAATACGAAAGTTCGTGTAAAATACTTATTTAATGTTCATGTTTTATTCATTTAACACTTCTTAGATTAATTGTGCCTTAGCTAATTAAAACCCTAGAATCAGCTTTTAAGATTCTAGGGTTTCGTTATTCATAATTCCCACTCATTGTGAAACTAATACAATATAGCTGATTTTAAGTACTTTACACATCGTCATATTCGCTTTCGAGCGACCACTGCTAACCGACTATTCTCGGCTGAGTACTCACATGTAGATAGAACAAGAAGCTTGTCTCCATACTGTGCAGTCACTCCTGTGTCGTAAAGCGCGAGCTGTTCAATATTTTGAATATACGAGTCAAACTCAACAGGTGTTTCTATCTGATCAATCTGATAGTATTTAAAAACGTCATCCGTTTTGCTGTATACCTCCGAGAGAATAACAGCAACGATTTCGTATTCTTCCTGCTCGTAAAGCGTACTAAATTGTAACATTGTATGCTCCTTATAGTAGCTTTCCTTCTTATACTTCTCTAAATCTGCAAACATCGCTCCACTTTTCATATGATGTCCATGGATGAGTAATATGTCTGAATCATTTATGTGACTATGCTCATCCAAAAAAGGGAGTCCATTTTTATTTTTTTCCTTATTGAAACCATGATTCAGATAGTACTGTGTATCCTGTTTATTCTGCATAATCGGGTAATCAATCCGGGTGCCGTCTATTTTCAGCCACCCGATGATATCCGGGTTTTGTTTGTACAGTTCTTGGAATTCAGGGAGTATGACATTTGTGATAAAAGATGAGGTTGCTTTAACATCCTCATCTTTATTATTTTCTTTATATCGTATTTCTGCTAACTCTTTTATTTGCTTATTTTCAGTATAATCCTGTAAATAACTTCTCCCAAGAGAAACTAGGGAATATACAAGTAGGATTGTGAAAAAGGCGATAAGAATTTTTTTAATTTTGCTCATTTCCTTACCACCTTTCCCATTACTAAATGTGCTTTTTCTTCTTGTTACCAAACAATAGGAATCCTAGCATTATTAAGCACATAAGCGCCAAAGCCATATAGAAGATTGGTGGCATACTATTATCACCTGTTTTTGGAACATTATCTAATTTGTTTTCTCCACTATTATTGTCATCGGATTTACTATTTCTACTAGATTCAGTTTTATCTCCAGAATTAAGCTTGTTTCCAGAAACTTCGGAATTACTTCCAGAACCAGGATTGTTTCCTGGATTTCCTATAGAGCCTAGGTCGTTTCCTGAATCTCCCGGATTACCTTCAGCTCCTGGGTTGTTTCCTGAATCTCCTGGATTACCTCCAGTTCCTGGGTTATTTCCAGAGTCTCCTGGATTACCTCCAGTTCCTGGGTTGTTTCCTGAAT
>NZ_JBYTBB010000061.1:0-31062 GCF_058788755.1 Lysinibacillus sp. FW301-JW8 | reverse complement strand
CTCCCGGATTACCTCCAGTTCCTGGGTTGTTTCCTGAATCTCCTGGATTACCTCCAGTTCCTGGGTTGTTTCCTGAATCTCCTGGATTACCTCCAGTTCCTGGGTTATTTCCAGAGTCTCCCGGATTACCTCCAGTTCCTGGGTTGTTTCCTGAATCTCCTGGATTACCTCCAGTTCCTGGGTTGTTTCCTGAACCTCCTGGATTACCTCCAGTTCCTGGGTTGTTTCCTGAATCTCCTGGATTACCTCCAGTTCCTGGGTTGTTTTCAGAACCTCCTGGATTACCTCCAGTTCCTGGGTTGTTTTCAGAACCTCCTGGATTACCTCCAGTTCCTGAGTTACCTTCTCCAGATCCGCCAGGGCTAACTGGTTTCATTGGTACATTGTGTTGTACAATGTCGAATTCAACAGAAATCGTTGGGCTCGTATATGTTTCATATCCATTTTTTGTTACAACTAAATAGTAATCTGCTTCTGGGAATACCATGTATGCGTAGAAGCCAAATATATCGCTATATTGCTCTGGGCTAGCGTTATCGTTCGGTGCAAAGCCTGGAATCGCAGGCAATACTACTTTCGTGCCTGGTGTAATACCTTTCGCACGGTTTCTTGGCGTGTCTGCATAATATAGAGTTACTGTAGCGCCTTCAATTTTCTTACCAGTGTTTTCGTCACCTGTCGTTTTATCATAAACCGTGCCGTATGGGTCTACTAATTCTGCTGAAATATTAAGTTCATCAATATTTGCCAAGTTAAGTACTTTATCCTTGACAAGTATTAATTCTTTGCCTGGCTCAAATTCATAACGTACTTCCAGCGTATAGTTACCTGTTGTTAAACCTTCCGCTGTGAAAGTACCATTCTCCTCTAAAGGAAATGCCTTTGGAGCACCATTCTCTGAAACATAGTTGCCCGCTGCATCCTTCAAGTAAACATTTAATTTACCAGCAAATGCCTTAGTTAGCAATGAGTTAGTACCATTAGGTTGCTTGAAAAGTACGATACCTACAGCAGTAATTTCTGCTGGAACTAAGTTACCTTCTATTGGGTTATCCGTACCTTCAATAATCGCTTTTTGCGTGAATGGAACAAGTGTTTGCACGCCACCAATAGTCACCGGATGCTTGTAAGTAATCGTATACTCCTCACCTTGTTGAACAAGATGGTAGTAACGACCTTCCGAATCAGTAGTGATTGTTTCTTCCTCACCAGTTGCAACATTTTTCACTACAATCTCTTTGTAAGGAAGGACTTTTCTAGTTTCATTGTCACGTAGAACACCTGTAAGTGCTGCTGGCATTGTGATAACAACTGCATCGTCTTCATTGTAAGGTACACCTGATGGGCTAGTAGCATCCGTTTTCGCAATCACTTTATGCTCTTTCGGTGCGACGTCAGCCAATTTCGGTGGTGTATATGAAATCGTCGCTTTACCATTTTCATCAGTAATAGCTTTGCCTACTTCCACACCATCAACGATAAAGACAACTTCCTCGCCTACTATTGGCTTGCCATCTTGCCCTGTTAAAGTAGCTGTTAAGTCAACAGGTGTTTTACCGTCTCCACGTACCTTTTGAATTTTTGGTTCTAGGGCAAGTGTACCTGGAAGATAACGAACATTCTCAAATGGAGCTTTAGCAGTTTCGTTATCCTTGATTGTACCTGTGTACTCTCGGCTTGTTGGTGTTGTTGTGTAACCTTCTGCCGTATAATCCTTTTCTGTTACGACATATGTTGTATCTTTTAAGATTTCTTCAATTAGCAATGTTTGTTCATGTTTCAAGTGGAATTTGTCCCCAGATTTAATCTGTCCTTTCGTGCCGTCAGATTTCGTATAATCATACGTTTTGTCTGCACCCGCCCCAGTAAAGATTACTGTGTATTCAAATTCCTTCTCTTCATCACTACCATTACCAGTAACTATATTGCTAATTAGTAAACCGCCGGGCATCTCTCTATTATTGATATAGTGTGCTTCGGCTGTTTTTCCTTCTTCGATACTACCTGTAATAATAAAATCTTCTGGTGTAGTTGTATACTCTTCATTTGTGTAATCTATCTGTTGAATTGTGTAAGTAAGCCCCACAGGTAGATTATGAACAGTGATTGCCTCACCATGTTTCAGTACGATTTTTTGACCAGATTCGATTGTTCCTGTCGTGTCATCAGACTTCGTATACGAATACGATTTGTCCGATCCTTCGCCAGTGAAAGTAACCGTATAATCAAAGTCTTTATTTTTATTGCTACCGCTGCCTGTTACCGTATTGTCAATCAACAACTGTCCGTGTATTGTTCGGTTGTTGACATACTTCAACTCGGTTACTTTGTTTTTTTCAATCGCACCACTATACACTCGGCTTTCTGGGTCTGTCGTATATCCGCCATCCTGATAGCTTTCTTGAGTAACTGTATAAGAAAGACCTTCAAGTAATTTAGGGAATGTGATTGCCTCACCATGCTTCAGAATGATAGAATCTCCACTTTTTATCGTAGTTTTTACTCCATCCTTCACATATTCATATTCCGCATCCTTGTCTTTCCCATCAAAGATAATTGTATATTTAAACTCTTTGTTTGAATCTCTGCCATTACCTGTTACCGTATTGTCGATTTTTAATCCACCTACAGCAGGAGTTGGTACAATAAGCGGATCAGCAGAAGTAACTTTTACTCCGTCCACCCAAATAGGCTTCCCTTGCGTATTCCCTACATATACTTGATAAATTCTTGTAGTTGGTAGCCAAGTATTGGTATCAATATAGGTTTCCTTCAGCTCATAATACCCTGGATCTGGGAATAGCAGATTAAGGTTCCCTCCGCTATCAGTTGTTCCCTTTGCAACTTCTGTTCCATCGCCCTTCTTATACAGCGTAAACTGTACACCTTGAAGCGGTTTACCGTCAGGATCTACCTTTTTCAGTGCTAACAAAGCATTGGAACTTGAACTACCGGCTACGTCCGAATTATCCAACGTGCTTTCGCTTTTTGCACTGATAGATTCCAGCTTATCGTCTCCAGCTAGCTTTACCTCATTGCCCATCTTGTCTCCAGCTTTCGCCTTAGATGGATCAACCTCTGTTTGGTATACAAACTGATATAATTTATTAGGGTCTTTCATTTTGAATGTTAAAACTGTAGTGCCTCCCGCACCTGGTGCAGCTTCCACTTGAACTTCAGCATTAGGGTCGCTTAGGTCCAGTGCTGCGCCCTCGCGTTCAAGAGCACCGCTTGCAGTCAGTTTGGCACGATACACTGCCATACTTGGCGTTGCCAGCACAAGCTTTCCGTTTGCATCGTATCGCGGATTTATTCCCGCACCTATAGTGTCCTGCAAATAAACACCCTGCTCCATGTTGAATGGCGGAGTATAGTTTACTGTCCATTCCAGTACCCCAGGAGTTGGTTTAGTTACCGATTTCCCAAGAGTTTGAACTGGTACAATCACTTTACGTTGTTCAGTGATAACCTTTTCCTCTCCACCCCATGTCATATGAAGATCAGCTTTATTATACAGTACCTGCTTGTTTGTGCCGTTTGTAGTGTATTCCTCTAAATATTTTTCTAAAGCCGCGTTGGATGGTCTTGCCTTTACTAAAATGACATATGGACTTTCCAATTTAGAGAAGGTGAAAGTTCCTACGTTTCCATTCTTAGAGAAGCTTACTACATGAGCGTTAGTACCTGGTTCAATAATCGTTTTGGCATCGTTTCTAACGCCATATTCAGTACCACTGCCATTGTCCGAATAGCTTTTCCAAAGCTCAAAATCCTTACCCTCAGAAAACGGCACGAATTCCCAGCCTTCTGGTAATGTGTCCACCAGCTTAATATTGCTGATTACTCGATTACCACCATCCTTAGCCATTTCTTCTGTATTATATCCAGGCATATTAATACCAAGACGGAAAGTGACTGTTTTTGTAGTTCGGTCATACGCAGAGAGTGTCCATGCTTCATTGCTATCGTTTCTAATGTAGCTACTAACGTTATTTGGATTAACGCTTTCAGGTGTACCATCTACTTTCAATGGCTTCGATGCAAAGAGCATATCCTTATTCAGCATGCGCAGATGAAGATTCACCGAATTTTGTGCAGATTTCACAACTTCGCCATCAAACAACAAAGCTCTATTCCATCTTGCTTTTCCTACATTAATATCTTGTTTAAATAGGAATTTTGGATCAGTTTCAAGTGAACGGAAGCTGAAAGAAGCAGCTTGATCGGTAGTATATCCAGTCACTTTGATTAAGTCCGCCACCACTTCACTATTCACTGTCAAAGGGATAGCTTTCAAAGTCAAGCCGTTAGGGCTCTTGAGGGTTCCTTCGTGATATTGCTTCCAGAGCTGTGCATCATTAATATTCGTTTTGATTTTCGCAATAGTTTCTGCATTCACCTCTCCAGTTGCATCCACAGCATTATTCAAGACGTTCAAATCACCGCCATGTACTAGTACGTCATATACCACCGCATCTGGCAAGGCATATTGTGGAGCTAGGCTAACAGTCCATGTAACACCGCCAAGGCTGAAATCCTCCATCGTAAGAGAGCCATTTTTTGTAAATGTATGTGCACCGATAGTAACTAATGCCTCGTCAGTTACCGCGGCAGGTCTTAGACCAGTCACCACATCATTGTTCTGAATACCATCTAATGTGTCCAAATTCCAGTTAGCACGTGGATCGATTCTGAAATTTGAACCGTTTTTCACCTTAGACTTAATCACTAGCTCTACTTTACCGTCAATATCCCCAAAGGAATAAATACTGTTCGCATCTGGTGTAATTGCTTCTTCTGCAGATGCAGCACCATCCACCCAAGTTTGCCATGTTGCTGATGTAAATTCCAATCCAGCAGGTAGGACATTTGTGATAGTAAAGTCCTTTAACCCTTTTTTGTTATATTGGTTAACAGTGATTTTCCATATAATTGTTTCACTACTATGATCATACGAGGCGCTGGCCTGAATCCAATCTGGAGCAAAGGAAATCTCCTGGCTCGTCTCCACCAACTTATCATCATCTTGTTTCAATTGCACTGAACCACGCATGACCCGATAGCTACGTCCAAGATTGCCTGGTGGATTCTTGTGCTCGTAATAGTAGCCTTCCTTTGGAATCATTGTTTTATATTCTACCTTCGGATCTATACCTGTTCCTGGTGGGAAAGTATAGCTCAGCGATCCGTCCCCACCAATGGTTGGGGTTGCCTCAATACCATTTACTTTGAATGAACCTGGCATATAGATACCAGGGACATTCCCAGAGGTATTATAAGATGAGGGGTTCGTATAAAATATCTTTCCGTCTAATGGTAGTTTGATTTTATTATCAAACTGATCGAAAGCAGATACAGTTGACTGCCAAGTAACCGCTCCCTCAACAAATTGTGCAGCTGGAAGTCCGCGATAACTATACTGATCCCATTTGACCATACCGGGCGAACTCAATGTTATGCTATACGCCGCTGTCACGTCTGGGTTTTTCAACTGATAAGCTGTCCCAAAGATGTTGATAGGCTTTGTGTCGCCATACACCATTCCAGTTAAATCTGCATCGGCAGTAGTTTCAAAGCTGAAGACAATTCCTCGTCCAACACCATTGAAAAAGTTATCGTCACCGTTAAATACAATCTTAATGCTGTTCGGAGTGAAATAGGCTGTACCAAGCTGTTTCATACCTGATTCCGTCTGCGCATTCAGAACTTTAGTAGCTGTCGGTAACACCACTTCTTTAAAGTAGTCTTCTCTTTTCAGCTCAATCCAATCACCCTTCTGGATGTAATTATCAGGATTTGCATTAGTCGGATTTGGGTCATCACCATTCACTGGCGCCGCGAGACCTTCCGATTTGAGTGTAAATTGCTGTCTTCCCTGAATAATACCATCTGGCGCAATAACAGTCTGGGGATTCCCCTGCTTCACTTCCAGTGGAAAGGACGAATTAACTCCCATAAACACCTCTGTTTTATCCGAAGGCACTCCTAGAGACATCGGTATGACACTCTTCTGTGTGTCAGATACTGCATCTTTTGCAGATGGGTCTGCCTCAACTTCATTATTTGTCGCCTTATCAGTATCGACTGGTTCGCCTTCGTTATCTGTTTCCTTACCAGTATCAACCGATTCGCCTTCGTTGCCTGTTGTCTTACCAGTATCAACTGGTTCGCCTTTGCTTCCTGCTGCCTTATCAGTATCGACCGGTTCGCCTTCACTGCCTGTTGCCTTATCAGTATCGACCGGTTCGCCTTCGTTGCCTGCATCGACTGTTTCGTCTTCCACATAGTTATCTGGACTTATCGAACTCTCCGCAGATGCAGGAACAGCAAATGCCAACGTTTGCAAAATAAGCATCACTACTAGCAAAAATGACATCACTGATTTGCTTATACTGCGTTTTCGTTTCATTCCCCAAATCTCCTCCTTTTCCTTATAAGTTCTTGTCAACTGTACGGTAATCTGCCTGTCTCCTCTTTGAAACGTTATGGAGCTTCAATTAATCAAGCTTCACAGAGGAATAAGCAAGAAACCATACGTCGTCATTTCGCCTAGCCCTTACTTTAAAATATCAGTCCTTGCCAAGCGGATACTGTGTATCTAGTTAACTCTATCATTAAGTGTTGAACGAAAACTGAACAATCCCGGCAATAAATCAAATCGTATTTTTTGTATAGTAATTAAGAAATTGATGAGCGTTTTCAAGCTTATTTAAGAAAAGGGAGTAGAAATCTGAGCTATGTTGAGTCGCAAATATTTCTCAAAAAACTATGGATTCTAGGTTCAGATTTTCGAAAATCATTGAGAAAAAATTCGATGGAAACTAAGGAGGAAAAATAAAGAAGGGTAGAAGAAAATTGAAAAACAGTGTTTTTTCTGACATGAACTTAATCGCAAATATATCTAATGACACTATAAATAATGTTCAAGAAATCAATAAACTCTTTCCGGCTTATGAATTTAAAGGTCTTGAGAATTAACTTATTTTGAACCATTAAAAGAAATATTTAAACTAGACCCCCCCTAAATTGAAGGTTTATCAGGTGGGGGAAAATTTATTATAAAGCAGTTTTTACTATCTTATTATCTTAGCAGACACCATTAACTAGATATCCACATCCAATTAGTATATGCCTATTATTCTCTAGTAGCTTAGATGTAATATCATAAAGCACTCGAGTTCTTGTGTTTTCTTTCTTTTTATAATAGTAAATATATTGAAGGGCGAATCTATTTCACCGATGCACAAATACATAGTATTCAAGTGGTTGCTGCACCATTCGGCTCCTCTCTCACAAAAAGGCTTGAGCCACTTACAACCTTCACTGTTCGATAATCAGCCGCATCTGCTACTTGGTGCTGAATGCTAAATAGCATCGCTAATACAAAAACTCCACCAAACCATTTCTTGAGTATATTCAATCAATTTAACCCCTTTTATATTTTCACTATTCTACCATTTATCCTATTGACTGTATATATTTCCAAATTAACAAGTCCAATAATATAATTAGAGCTGTTACTTATCTTTCGCTACAAAAAACATTTGCCGCTGGGCTTGGCTTTCTTCTAAAAGGTAGAGTGAAAATTTTGTATAAAACTATAAAAACCTTGTATAAGAATTCAGCAATGGACACTTAAGGGCAAGCCTATTCCAACTCAATTTTGTCACCTGGCTTTGAAGACAGGTTGATACGATTTATGCTTTGTATAAGGATTGGTCAGTCGATTTGTGGTCATCCCATCTACTGTGCTCACTGTGTAAATGAGGAATTGAGTTATACTTTTATTTGTCGATTCTTTTTAATAGTCAATTTTAGAATCATTGCTTTAAACACCAATTAAAATCTTTAGGTTTTTTGATGGTGCGAAAACTGTAATTTTAAATTTTAAGAATCAATGTTGTAACAAAGTCTATTTTTTTTGCAACAAAACGAAAAATCATCGTAAGTTCTTAGAAGTGTTGCTACGATAAAAACAGAAAGGAGATCAACATGAAATTCAGCTATATTTGGAAAAACAATAAATCATCTTCTGAAATTGAGATTATTAGTAATCCTTCGAATAAAGAATTGCTTTCTACATTTGAACAGCAATTTTTCCAATCTATAACATTAAGTGCAACAGATTTCAAAACAAATCGCCAGGTTATGATTGAACTCAATGACATCGAAGCGATTGAGGCATCTGGTCATTTTGCCAAAATCTTTTTAATAGATGGTAAAGAGCTAATACTGAATAAGATTTTAAAAGAGTTATCTTACTTGGAATCATTCGGATTGGTTAGAATTAACAATTCAATGATTTTGAATTTGAATCAAATACGCTCGTTTACTTCAGGAAGCCATGCTAGATTGGAAGTTATTACAAAACAAAAAAATACATATATTGTCAGTAGACATTATGCAAAATCTATTAAGGAGAAATTGATATGATAAATGACTTAAAGAATAGCTTTTTGAACGTTTCATTTATGGTGTTGATTTGGATTGTTTTCTTAATTACTATTTTTAAATTTCACGAAGAAATAATAAACTTTATTTACATCTGGAATTTAATTGGTATTAGCGTTCTAATGGGGATTGTTTTTGGTATAGCTTATCCTTATTTGTGGAACTACTCTACATTAAAAGTAACAACTAAAATTGTTATTAGTACTTTTTTGAATTTTTTCTGTAGCATAGGAAGTGTATATCTTTTTTCACTGAAAGTATTTGAATTTATCAAACCATATTTATTGCTAATTTTAATAATAACATTGATTGGTCATATCATTGGATTTTATTTTTTCTCAAAATATGAAAATAAAAAAATAGCGGATAGTTTGAATAAATCGCTTGAAAATTAAGGAGATGGAAACGGAAATGAACATCAATACTAGCTTACAAGTACTATTAAATGATATTGCTCAGAAACAAAAAAAGGGTCTTCCTTTTATCATGGCTTCTATATTTATTTGGGGAGTTATCACAACAATCACGTTGCTGCCTTTAGATTTAATGATAAAAAATATTGGCATTTTATCTTGTGGTGCATTGCTGTTTCCTGTTTCAATTCTTTGTGCCAAAATATTAAAAGTTGATTTATTTTATAAAGAAAATCCATTGATTAATGGACTGTTGATTGCAACAAACAATCAAATTTTATATTTAATTATTTGTATTCTTCTATTGATAAAAGCACCTATGTGGGTCTTACCTGTATATGCAATTATTTACGGTGCACATTTGTTACCATATTCATTCTTTTATCAATCAAAAAGTTATCGATATATTTCAATATTTATTTGTGCAGCTATTTTGATAAGTATCATTTTCTTCCATTTACATATTATTTTTGTTCCGTTAATCGTAGAAGTTGGTGTGCTTTTCTTATTTTTAATGTTGAAAAAGGAAATTAAAAGCTAGTTTATACGAGGATGAAGTTGAACTCTTTAACTAATTTTCAAAAAAGCCCTAGAAATCAATGTTTCTAGGGCTTTTTATTTTGAATTTATACATCTAAAATCTTTTTTAATTCGATATTTCCCAAATATCTGTAACAGGTTCACTTGACCATTTCTACCAAATTGGGATTCCTATTAAAGTCCAATTATCGTGCACGATAAATTGTTGATACTAAGATAGCGTTGATATATCATACTAACTGAACAAAGTCAGTTTCCCTCAAAAGAGGACCGTTAGGAGATTCACTTAACATAAATGCACCAGATTTTGTTCTAGCTTATTCTTACCATAAAATTAAAACAGGTTGTATATAACCAGAACTAATGAATTTGGATGCTTGGAATTTAGTTGCCCATTTTTAACAACAAAATTTTGTACAAATATTTCAATTTAGCCCCTATTTTGAATGATGCTTGTCAGATTAATATCTTCTTTCAGCTATACATCTCGATTTCTATGGTGTAAATTTCATATAACGTGGTGTAGTACCTATAGGATTTTGACTTGAAAAAGGTAAACTATTATTGTTCGTTACCCAGCCATTAAAATTAAATGTGAATTCCATACGAGCGTCTATATTCTGTGTATCAATATCTTGTATATAGGCTTTCAATCTACTTTCTAGGTAATTTGGTGTGATGAAATCTTCATAGGGTATCGACTTTAACTCATTAAAAGGTAATAAATAGGCTTCGATAAGGGTATTGAGCTCATCATATTCGACAGGTGCTAGTAGCTCATAGTCATATTCAATATGAATTACTGTTGTATATTTCTGTCCATGCTGTTTATGCACAATTTCAATCGGGTATCGGTATCTTGCTTCAGTTCCAATGACACCCTCTGAAAACACATCACGATAGAGCTCTTTGTTTAAAGTAGGCTCAGGTGGCACAGCTTGTATATCCTTCATATTCTTTGGGTAAATAATAAATTTATCTGTTGCAAAATAGCCTCTGGATGCACCATTTAAAATGGATTCTTTCATAAATGTTTCGTCTAAATAGTTCAACGGCTTACTGGAAATAGCAAATGCCGAACTGACACCCACTCCACCTGTTGTAAGTAAAGTTAATAGTGCCATCACAACAATTCCTGACTTCTTCTTACTCATATCCATAATGGAGAATATCCTCTTTTTTAGAATTTGTGTACTTCCTAGAAAATTTGTAGAAAGAACACCTTCTCCTCTTTTGAATTTCTCAGCATGTAGTATCGTCTGACTATACGTTTTTCTAAGCTGGATGTCAGTATTTTTTACTACTTCATCATCACAAGCGTGTTCACAAAGATTGTCCAGTTCTTTAGCGAATAGATAGAACAATGGATTGAACCAATGAATACTACTAACCAGCAACACAAACGCTTTATACCATAAATCCTTTCGCTTCAAATGAACTAACTCGTGCTTCAATATCATGTTTAGTTCTTCTTCTCGATAAGAATTATTAGGAAGCCAGATAGTATTTTTAGCAAATCCCACTAACATGGGTGAATGAATACAGCCACATTCTTTCAATACGATTTCCTTAGTAATATTCATTTCATGTTTAACTTTTTCAAGCAAATGAAGGGTATTTGGTTCAGTTATCGTTTGCCCCCATCTTTTCACCATGTACATAAAACGATAATGTTTTACAAGATGAACAGCCAAAAATACAACGATTCCTAAAATCCATATGATCATCCCTATTTGCCATACAGAAAATGCTGATATGGTATCTACAGATGTCGACACAAGTGTTATTTGACTACTGTTAACTGGAACAAGTTCTTTAGATGGCAATGGCGCTGGTTCTGATAGATTGATAACTGTGGTCGAAATATTGATTGTAAATGGTAAAATAAAACCTGCAAGGATAGCGAGCCAGCCATAATAAAGCCATTTAGCACGGTATCGTTTTAAAAGGAAAGGCGTTACAGTTATAAAGAGTAATCCAATAAAGGACATTACTACAGATTTAAAGAATAAACCTACCATGATGCTTTGCATTTTAATCCCTCTTTTCTTCCACCCATTTAAGCAAAGAAGCTAAATCTTCATTAGAAATAGTATCGGATTTATAGAGTGTGCCTACTAAATTCATAATTGAGTTTTTATGATAGAGCTTCATAAAATGAACTGTTTCAAAATGTAGATAATCGTCTTTTTCCACTATCGGATAATATAAACGCTCCTTGCCTTTTTTCTCACTGCGAAGAAATCCACGTTCAGTTAATCTATTCATAAGAGATACTACGGTTTGAATTTTCCAATTGTTCTCATTGCCTATACTCTCCATTATTAAGCCTGTCGTAATGGGAGGATCACTTTCCCAAGCTACTTTCATAATTTTAAATTCTGTTTCAGGTAATTTTTTCATATATACTCACCTCTCTCATTTAAGACAATTGCCTTAATTAATATAATACATCTGTCTTAAATGGTTGGCAATATGAAATTGGAATAAGATGGGCGACTACAGTTTTTTGCAAAAAAATCTTATTCTTTTTATCCACAAACCTTTTTTCTTATAGTGGTTAATCATGTTTGATAACCGTGGCTAATTCATTATCTGGAATACTACGCCATTCCCATGCCTCTCAACTCATTAGTATGAGAATTATAAAAACCCTTTAAAACATGAAGATATTGAAGCAACTTTAGGACATATGAACATCTATATCCAAATAGTAACTTTGAAGTTAAATTACCCAACAAATTAAACAGAATCATCTCTTTTAAAGAAGCAAAACAAAATGGTGATTCCTTCCCTAAACCTGAGTTTACTGTAAGTTATTTACGTAATACAAAAATAAAAAGTGTTTAGAAATCGAAAAAAGAGTTAGAAACCCTTATACATCAAGGATTTCTAACTCTCCTACTACTATTCCCACTCAATCGTTGCAGGTGGCTTAGATGTAATATCATACAGTACACGGTTCACGTGTTTTACTTCGTTTACTAGGCGAACAGAGATTTTCTCTAATACATCCCAAGGAATGCGTGCCCAGTCAGAAGTCATACCATCGATAGATGTTACGGCACGGATACCGATTGCGTAGTCATACGTACGTGCATCGCCCATTACGCCGACTGAACGGATATCAGGTAATACCGTGAAGTATTGCCAAATGTCACGTTCAAGACCAGCTTTTGCGATTTCTTCACGTAGGATGAAATCCGATTCGCGTACGATTTCAAGCTTTTCTTCAGTTACTTCACCAAGTACACGGATACCAAGACCTGGACCTGGGAATGGTTGGCGCCAAACGATTTTTTCATCAAGACCAAGCTCTAATCCTAATGCGCGCACTTCATCTTTAAACAAAGTTTTAAGTGGCTCAATTAATTGGAATTGCATATCTTCTGGTAAACCACCAACATTGTGGTGTGACTTAATAGTTTGTGCCGTAGATGTACCTGATTCAATAATGTCAGTATAAAGTGTTCCTTGTGCTAGGAAGTCCATTCCTTCAAGCTTTGATGCTTCTTCATCGAAGACATAAATAAATTCATTACCGATAATTTTACGTTTTTTCTCAGGGTCAGATACACCCGCAAGTTTATCCATGAAACGTTGACGTGCATCAATTTTGATAAGATTCATGTCGAAGTCTTCAGTAAATGTTTTCATTACTTGCTCAACTTCACCTTTACGGTTTAAGTTGTGGTCTACAAACATACAAGTTAATTGATCACCGATTGCTTTATGAATTAAAACCGCAACAACAGATGAATCTACACCGCCAGAAAGTGCACATAATACTTTTTTGTCACCTACTATTTCACGGATTTTCGCGATTTCAAGCTCAATAAAGTTTGCCATAGACCAGTCGCCTTTTGCTTCACAAATATCGAACACAAACTGACGTAATAGGTCATTACCATATACAGAGTGACGTACCTCTGGGTGGAATTGTACTGCATAAAGTTTACGTTCTACATTCGCCATTGCAGCAATTGCACAAGAAGCGCTTGTTGCGATTACTTCAAAACCAGCAGGCACTTCTGTCACATGGTCACCATGACTCATCCAAACAATTTGCTCAGATGGCAGCTCCCCAAATAGTTTATTGGAAGTTGTAACTTGGATTTCTGCTTTCCCGTATTCACGAGTTTCAGCACCTTCAACTTTACCACCTTGTGTATGTGCCATTAACTGCATACCATAGCAAATACCTAAGATTGGTAAGCCTAATTCGAAAATAGCTGGGTCTACATGGAATGCTTTTTCGTCATAAACAGAGTTTGGACCACCTGAAAAGATAATACCAGTTGCATTCATGTCTTTAATTTCTTCTGCTGTTATTGTGTGGGGGTGTAGCTCACTGAAAACACCAAATTCACGGATACGACGCGTAATTAATTGGTTAAATTGGCTACCGAAGTCTAGTACAACGATTTTTTCTTGCTCTTTTAATAAAGGGCTAGCTGACAAAATTTCCACCTCTTCTACTATTTTTAAAGGATATCTTCAAGTGTTCAAAGAAAAACGCGTATGAAAGTAAAAACTTCCTACGCGTTCATAAGCTCTTGAAATATAAAGGCGAATGCGTAGCAAAGAAAAGTGATCCGTACTTCTCACCTAACCAAAACATTCGCCTTCATAGAGAAATCATTTGCGGTGATCTCGTAGAAACATTCGAACCTTATTATCGAACTTATATGAAAGCAATCCTTATCATATATAATTTTTTTCATTTTACTCTTTGTACCCACTAAAATCAACTGATTGTGCGATTGATTAAATATTCCCAACTTTCTTTCAGTTCCTTAAAGTCAACATCTTGCGCTTCCTTGCCATAAATATGTTGCTCATAAACTACAGTTAATTTTTGCATTTCATCTGTCTCTAAAGATGCATCCACCCGTTCAGCAAATGCCCGTAATGTTTCACCATCTTTTCGACGTAAACCAATGCGTGATAACTGTTTCATTAAATCATGATAAGAAGCATCAAAATTTGTCCAATCCGCTTCTTTTTTACGATATGCTCTTATTTGCATTTTAGGTATCCACGTTCTACGTTTCGTATACAATGAAATACTAGTAGCAATGAGCAAAACAAGTAAAGCTAGCCATACATATTTAAGTTTTTTCATCCATGTCCATACTACATCTAAGCTAAATGTTGAACTACTAGCCTTCTGTTTTGGTTCTTGCTCTTTTTTCGGCTGATCCTTTTTTTCTTCTGGCTGAGTGACTTGTTCTTGCTGAGGCGTTTCTCGTTCAATATCATAATCAATATTCACATTTCCTGTAAAGCCAATCGTTGGCTCAAACTCCATCCAGCCTGTTCCAGGTACATACGCCTCCACCCATGAGTGTGCATTATCATTTGTAATGCGATACTCACGCAAACCATCTGACATTGAACCAGCATCACCTGGCGCAAAGCCTTTTACCCAGCGAGCTGGAATACCTACCGACCGCAAAAGCACAACCATCGATGTTGAAAAATTATCACAGTAGCCCACTTTTGTATCGAATAAAAATTGATCGACATAATCCTGATCCTCAGCAGGAATAGCTGCTGCAGTTTTATCGTATCTAAAACCACTGATAGAAAAATATCTTTCTATTGCTTTGATTTGATCATACACCGATGCTTTATCCTGTGTTATGTCTAACGCCAATTCTCTTACACGCTGTGGAAGTGTATTTGGTAACTGCAAAAAGCGATTAAAGGATGGGTCCAAGGTCTCCAGCATGGATGGTTTTGACAGTTGAAGTTGCTCCATGCTATAGACTGGCTCACTATATGATAGTGTATAGCTTGATAATAATTTGTCCTCATCACTTTGTTGCTCTATTGCTATTTTTTCAGTTTGCTCATCCTGTATAAACATGGTTGAATCCTGGGCTGAAACTGACAGCATCCCATACGTTTGAATTAAAAATGGCATCGGAACAGCAATGTCCATCTGAATTTCACGCGTTTTTTCTGGAGATCCTACCTGTAAAGAAGTTAAAATAGGTGTATCAGCTTGATAATAATTTTTTCCAAAGTTTCCTTGTGAAAGAATCCATCCTTTTGATGTATAGGTATCCTTCGTATCTATACGCCAATAGTGGCGATCACGAGAAGTGGCTGTAAAAACTAATGTATTATCCCCCTGAAATGGTCCGCCTAATCGACTATCATCATCACTATAACCAACTGACTTTTTCCCCGAGCCCGAATCGCCTTGTCCTGCAATCCCTTTGATAAATGGTACAGGATCAGCCCAGGTCGGTCCTGTCTTCGGCAATAAAAACGCTACTCCACTGACAAGAAGTACAGAAACGATCATAGGTATAACAAGCTTCCACTTTCCTATTGTATTATTCGTTGCATCGACCTGGAGCCATAGCCGCTTGACAAAAAGTAGGCCTGTCATTATCAAACCCAATATAATAACTTTTACAATTGCTACTTTGCCATTATAATCACTAAATGTATCTAAAGTAGCAATAAAAAATACTGTTAACGCAAAGAAATAGAATATATTATTTCGTACCGTTATCCAGTGGTGAATTAAGTATATTAACATCCAAATAAGAGCAAGGAAAAGCACTGTTCTAAACGAATCGGATACTTGTCCAAATTCTCCTGAGAAAATGGCTGTCATATTCCATTTCCATTCATGTATTAAAAACGGCAATGTGTTGCCTGATAAAATAGGTTCTTTACTAAATACAAATACTACAAACCATGTAATATATCCTAATTTAACCAACCCGGAAAATAGTGGCTGTACTCGGAATAAGCTAAGTGCTAGGGATAGACCAATAAACACTAAAAATAAATGAAGTAAACCAGTATTAGTTAGCTCCATTACAGGAATAAGCCATTCACGTAAAATTAAAAAAACAATTACATACGCAATCGTTAATTCTATAAAATCTCCTAATGTTTTTTTCACGGCCTCATCACCTCCGTGAACAAATGATAATAATCAAGTGGATTAACATGAACAACTTGTATTTGCTTATAACGCTTAGTTAAATCTGTTTGTAAAGGTGGCTGTTCTGCCACTACAAAACAAATACAGCTTTTCACCATAGTGGCGAGAGTATGTAATAGTTCATCAGATACTTCGCTCGTAACATATAACATTGTTGCAATATGCTTAAAGGCTTGTTGATCTCGTAATTGGAATTTAACATTTTCTGTAGGCTTTATAGCAGCTAAATGATGCATAACTTGATCTAACTGCTTATTCCCTTGAATAGTTGGAAACACCTTCGTATCGGCACCAGCTGAAACAAATGAAATATCTCCTCGTTCATCAACTATCGTTTGTAACATGGATGCTACTAGCTCAATTTTTTCTTCAAATAACGGTGATTTTTTCGCATGGAGCACTAACATCAGCTCCTGCGATTGACGATCCTCAAATTCTTTTGATTGTAATGTTTGTGTTTTTGCGAATGATTTCCAATGAATCCATGAAAAACGATCGCCAGGAACGTACTCACGTAGCCCAACAGCCATTGAAGTATCCTTAACAATGGAATAAGGGGACATCATTGATCCAGCATCAAATTTTGTTTGAAGAGCGGCATATTTCATTTCACGAACTCTTGGATAAATTAAGATCACTTGTTCTTTTTCTGCAGAAACACTTTTTTTTGCCCAGCCAAAGAAATCACTGAAAACAATAGTCACACCTAGGTAACGATGCTCACCGCGCGGCATATTTTCTAGCATATAACTCCAGCTAAATTTTTTCTTAAAGCCTACAAACATAACGGCATTTGCTCCTTGTACCTTCGATTGCACAAGGGACTCACTGTTTACAAGCTCCTCCATCACCATATAAGCAAATGGAAAACGTGTTTTTCGCTCTACAGTAATTGTTACCTTCGCTGATTGCCCATTTTCAATATGAGATGGTTCAATTTCACGTTCTACAAGTAAGATATTTTCCCTTACTAATAAGAAAATAAAGGCATACAACAAAAATGGACTAACTGCAAAAAATACAAACCAGCTAACAAAGCCACCCTGAAACATAGCATAGCAAAATGTAAAAATGATTAACAAAGATACTAATAAGAAATGCTTACTTTTCTCTATCAATACTTTCCATTTCTTCATTGCTCCGCGAACCTCTTTGTTGGTACAGGTGTTTTTGCAATAATGCGCTCAATAATTTCCTCTGCTGTTACGTTATCATATCGCGCATCAGGCTTTAATACTAATCGGTGACTAAAGACAAATGGTACAAGATATTGGACATCATCCGGTGTTACATAACTGCGCCCTTTTATAAAAGCATAGGCTTGTGAGGCTTTCATTAGTGCAATCGTTGCACGAGGGCTTACCCCTAAATGTACATAGCTATTTTCCCTTGTTTGTGATGCTAACTCCACCATATAATTTTTGACAGAATCTTCGACATACACACCTTGTACAAGTTCCTGCAATTCTTTCAATTGTTCAACTGTTAGCACAGCTTTAATTTTTTCAATTGGTTTACCATTTTCAGCTCGACGAAGTATCTCTACCTCTTCTCTTCTAGACGGATAACCCATTTTTATCTTTAGTAAAAAACGATCAAGCTGTGCCTCTGGTAACGGATATGTGCCTTCATGTTCAATTGGATTTTGCGTTGCCATTACGAAAAAAGGTTGCTGGATTGCTAAGGTGTTCCCATCAATTGTGACAGATGCTTCTTCCATTCCTTCAAGCAACGCAGATTGTGTTTTTGGTGATGTACGATTAATTTCATCGGCCAGTACAACATCTCCCATAATCGGGCCAGGTCGAAACTCAAATTCCATTGTCTTTGGATTATAAATAGATACCCCAACTACATCAGAAGGCAATAAATCTGGTGTAAATTGTATTCTTTTAAATTGCGCATCAAATGACTTTGCTAGTGCTCGCACCATCATTGTTTTACCAACACCAGGTACATCCTCTAGTAAAATATGCCCTCTCGCCAGCAAAGCGACTATACTAAGCTCAGCAACCTCTCTTTTGCCAATCATTACTTTCTCTATATTTTCTAAAACATCTTGTATTTGCGAATTCATAAATTATAAAACCTCCTATTTCACCCTACAATTATTTGAATTGCACGATAACTTATCTTAAGCATAACGAAATATTGCTAGTAAGACAATTATATGAAATTCTATCCATTACTTTAGCACGTAAAAGAAGACTTGTCTGAATCCCTTCAAACAAGTCTACCCACTTACATATAACGTCATTACCTATCAAAATGTTACAGATTTAATTTTTTTAACCATAAATTCTCTAATGAAGATGATTTTTCTTGTAAAAGAATTTCCTTTAAGCTTCCTGAGATAAGTATTTTCCCCTCATGCAGAACTAACACATCATCTGCAACCTCTTCAGCAAATGCAAGTAAGTGTGTGGAAAATATAACCGTACAACCTTTGTTTTTTTCCTCGAGCATCATTTTTTTAAGCTCAGCTATCCAAAACGGATCAAGTCCATTTGTCGGCTCATCTAAAATAAGCAAAGAGCCATTACCAAGCAAGCTTTGAGCAAGGTTCAGCCTCTGACGCATCCCTTTCGAGAATTGCTTTACCCTCTGTTTTCTTACATCCCATAGCGCAACACGTTTCAGTACATTTTCTTGTTCCTCCTTGTCAACGTTCTTAAAGGAGGCAAGTAGCTGTAAAATTTCTATCGCTGATAACATAGATGGAAAGTCCACATCATCTGGCATATATCGAATAGATTGCGGTTTATGCCAGATAATTTCACCTGAACTTTGCTTTTCCTGTCCTGTTAACAGACGAATTAATGTACTTTTGCCAGCACCATTTCCTCCCACAAGAGCTAGAACACGCCCTGTCTGTAGGGAAAAAGAAGCTTCCTGAAGCCCTCTCTTATTGTCATATATATGTGATAAATTGTTTGCTTCTAATAGCATCATCTTCTTCCACCTTTCTTTAAAAGCCTACTACTGCAAGCTAATGGGGAAATGACCCAAAGCAACGTTACAGCGCCATATACCGTGTAACCTACTGATGATGAGTAAAACTTTGTCACACCATAAAATGCTGGACCAAGCACACTAGCTTGATTTGTAAAAATAAAATAGCCAAAGCGCAGCCACTCTATAGGATTAATATGTATCGCAATAATGGTAAGCTTTTGCATCACATGACCTGCTACAACAGTTCCTATAGCCATCAAAGCATAAGAAATAAGCAATAAAAAAATGGACCAAAAAACTAGTGATAACGACAGTGCATATAATCTAGTTTTGGCAAATGCTCCAATTGAAATGGCTAACGACACAAAAATAAATATACATAGCAAAGTTAGCGTGATGAAAATAATTGGCAAACGAACACCGCCTAAAATTCCACCTAGCGTCAAGATAACCCCAAACGCTAACAGCACGACCAATAAAAAAGCTAGTACAGTAGCTATATATTTCCCTGTAATGTACTGCATGCGTGTCATTGGATATGTCTTTAACAACGAGTACCAACCAGTTTCCACATCACCAGCTACACTCATACTGCCAATGGTTAGGATAAATAACGGCAATAGAAATAGTAATACGTTTAAAAATGAGGCGGTTTGACGTGTAAAGCCTTCTACATCTGGTAGTGCCATTTGCTGAATAACGACAATAGCTGTAAAAACGAATGTAAATAACAGACACACAAGTTGCATCCATCGACTTCTAAGCATTTGCTTCAATTCTAATTTAATCAGCATACTATACATCACTCATGTATCCCCCAATTAAAATCGTGTAAATCCTTATAATGAAGCAGTTTCCCCTCTCCCTCTTGTGTCATCCACTCCTGTGCTGCCTGTTTTGTATCAAAGGCCACTACACCATAATTCATTGGTGTCCAATACTCCTTGTTGTACACATACACAGCTTTAAAAACATCAATCCATTCATTTTTTGCCGCATCTTTAATATAGGCTGCCCCAATTTCCTTATCGCCATTTGAAGCTATATACTCCATCAAGCAGCCAATATCATCAAAAATTTCATAATCACCATTTTTCAAGGCAATTTGACCAGCATAAGCATTATGAACAATACTCATATTACAAATTTTACAAACATCTGTCTCACTAACAATTTCACGAGGCTCATATGTTTTTTCACTACAGCTCGCCAGTACACCACAGCACAATAAGATCATCATTACCCATTTTTTCATTCCGTTATCCCTCTTTTCCATAGCCATAAACTACTTACTAGCAAAAGCAAACCTGCTATTGCTTGTACAACATCTAGTTTGTTATGTTCTATTTCATGATTTATCGCTAATCTCGGTGTATGATCTACTAACACCCTTGATTCCGTTTTATTAATTTGCTGATCTAGCGATGTTAGTAAAACAACACTTGGAGAGGCCACAAAATATTGGTAGACAGGCTGTCGCACCATCCACTGTCCAAAGCTTGACATTGCCACATATGGAACATCCCCATACCCATTCCCTTTCATATCAATACCTGTATAATCATCATAATAATTACTATCAAGCTGAAAACCTAACCGATCAGAGCGAGCTGTTAGGATATTACCAGTAAAGCTATTATGACTAGCCTTTGTGTTATCACTTACCTTTGTTCCCTCAACTGCAGTTTGATTCATTTGAAAATCATTTGTATCAATTTGTATCATCGAACTTTTTTGTAATGCTAGACCTGTTCGATTATTTTTGATGATATTATTTGCAATTGAAGCTCGCTGCACGTCATACAACAGCATACCGTAGCCATTATAATTAAAATGGTTCTCAACGGTGTTGTTTTCTAAAAAGATATCTGTGGTCATCATGACCATAAAACCAGTAACATTAGAAAGATAGTTATTAAAAAATGCCTTCGCATCACTTGTATACATAAAATGTGTGGCATAACGACTCTGTGTCACATTGTTATGTTGGACAACAATGCTTTTGACTTCCTCTACATAAATTCCATCCTGCATCTGCTCAATATGATTATTTTCTATAAGGATGTCTTCACTTTTATAAACGGCGATACCATTACCTTTCTCTGCATAGTGCCCCTCACTGCCAGTTACATGAATGTCATGTATATGGATGTTATTGGAGCGTTGAATATATACACCCGTAAAAGCATCTTTAATGTGTATATTACTAAGCTCAAGATCATCAACATTACTAGCAACAATTGCCTTACTTTTTCCCGATAATTTTAAATTTCTGATACTGATAGTTGCGGTGTTTGCAATTCGTAGTGTCGGCTCATTACTTTTCGAAATAAATTCCGTTCCATCCTCACCAAGTAATGTTAGTGGCTTTGTAACAATAAAATTACCTTGATATTGACCAGCAGGAATATGAATAACCTCACCAGGAGATGCTGCATCAATAGCTTCCTGTATATCGAATTCAGCGTACACTGTGTGGCTCATAAATAGAAAAAACAAAAATGCAAAACCTACTTTCTTCACCGTTCCTCACCTCGCATTTCAGCATGAAAAGACTAGAGGAATTCCCCTAGTCCTTTTCTATTAATGATTATGACCTTGATCATCATGATTCATCTCTTCCATATGCATGGATTCCGATTCACCGTTTGCTTCTTTTTTAGCTTTTTCTTCCATCATTTTTTTACGGCGCTCCAATGCATCATCCTTAATCTTTTGTAACTCCTCTACATGTGCACTTGGATTATCCGCAATAAATTTGTCTGCCTCAGCCTTGTTAATGAAATAAATATAGCCCCAGTTCATCGGTGATTTCAGGTCTGTTTTGACGATAGTTACATCTTCTACTTTCGCCCAATCCTTTGTGATATAGTCTCGCACAAATTTTTCATTTTTTTCCTCGTTGGCAACCTCAGCATTTAATAAACAGCCGATATCATCATAAAAGGCGATTGTTCCATCCTCTTTTATTGCCTGAGTAGAGAACTCTCCCATTTCTTCGTCCTTCATATAAACCTTCATATTACACATTTCACACAATGTATCTTCCTTAGGCTCTTGTAAACGTGGATCCACTAAAGAAGCAACTTGAACCGAATTATCCTTTGCTTCCGATTCATTTCCTGCTACCTCTTGCTTCGATGCTTCTTCCTTAACCTCTGTCTTTTCTGTACCGCAAGCCGTAAGTAAAAATAATACTGCAAGTACAGGTAACCATAATTTTTTCACAACCGCTTCCCCCAATTTCTTTATTCTGTTACTACCAATTACTTTACAGTTCAATTGTGAAATAAGTAAAAAAACACTGTGAAGAATTGGAAAAATTATCTTGAATATTCATTGAACGTTTTGATTTCAAATATTTTGAATAAAAGATATTCATTTTCTGCTTTTAATATAAAAACTCTCCTCATCTATGGAAAGATGAAGAGAGTTTTTATACATGTCTATATGGAAGAGCGGTAACTATTTAGAAGCTTCTTTTGCTTGCTAAGACGATTTAATTTATCGGCTGTTTCATTTAATTCATTACGTATTTGTAAATCATATGCATGATCTAAAGAACTAGCCTCTATTTTATTTGACCGCGGCTGATGATCTTGTTTCGTACGATTCACTTGCTTCTTTTCAGTGTTTTTTTGCATACTATTTTTAAACTGTTGCTTCGGATTTTGCCCAAAATTATGACTTATATCCCCTGCATGTAGATACTGTTGTTCGTTACGAAATGTACTATTAGTCGTTGCACTTACTCTAGAAGTCCTCATAAATAATTACCCTCCTTTACTTTTTATCAACTTTATAGGTATATATATCGACATTTTATGCGAAAGCTTAATAGAACAGAATCAAATTAAATAAAAAAAGAGCCCTATTCAAAGTTAATCCTACTTTAAATAAAGCTCTTTTCCTAAAAATCACTTCCAAAAATCATCAAATATTGTAATCGGCATATGGCGTTTGTGTCGAGAACGTAAATAATATCCTTCTAATGTAATACGTGCTTCTTCAGGAATAGTCTTTCCCTCTAAATAATCATCAATCTGATCATATGTTACACCAAGTGCTAGTTCATCTGGCAAGGATGGGCGATTTTCCTCTAAATCGGCAGTCGGTGTTTTTAAATATAAGTGCTCCGGGCAATCAAGTGCAGCTAATAATTGTTTACCCTGACGTTTGTTCAGGCGGAAGATGGGCATTAAATCCGCGCCCCCATCTCCAAACTTTGTGTAAAAACCTGTAATTGCTTCAGCGGCGTGGTCTGTTCCTAATACGACAGCATTATTCATAGCAGCAATAGCGTATTGCGCCTTCATTCGCTCACGTGCCTTTTCATTCCCTTTCACAAAATCACTTACCTCAATTCCAGCATCCGCTAATGCTTGAACGCTTGCATTGACAGCACCTTTAATATTCACTGTTAAGGTTTTTGTTGGTTTAATATAATCGATGGCATCCTGACAATCCTTTTCATCAGTCTGAACACCATATGGTAAGCGTATAGCATAAAAAGAATATGTCGTTTCCTCTGACTCGACATTTAACTCATCCACCGCAAGTTGTGCTAACTTTCCTGTTAATGTAGAATCCTGGCCACCAGATATTCCAAGAACAAACCCTTTTACAAAACTGTATCTACGGGCATATCCCTTTAAAAAATCGATGGATTTACGAATTTCCTCCTGCACATCAATAGCAGGCTTCACTCGTAATTCCTGAATGATTTGCTGCTGTAAAGTCATTTACTGTCCACTCCTTATTATAATCGATTGACCATTTCTTGCACTTCTTCAATATTGCGCATTTTATTGTCCCAACATTTTTGGCTTAAATCGACAGGGTATTCCTCAGGATTCATGGCACGCTTATATTCATCCCATAACAGTTCTAAATTATCCGCAGCATAATCGCGCATTTCTTCCAATGTTGGATTTTGATAATTAATGGTACCATTTTTAATCACATGCTGATGTAAGTTTGTTGCTTCGAAGTTTGTAACAAATTTAGAAACAAACGTATGAACAGGGTGAAACATTTTTATTCGTTCCTCTGCTTGGGGATTTTCATCCTGCATCGTAATATAATCTCCCTCTGCCTTACCATTCTTTCGATCGATAATTCGATAAACATTTTTAAGACCTGGCGTTGATACTTTTTCTGCATTCGCAGAAATTTTAATAGTATCTTCTAATTGACCCTCGTCATTTTCTATGGCAACCATTTTATAGACAGCCCCCAAAGCAGGTTGATCGTACGCTGTAATAAGCTTTGTACCGATTCCCCATACATCTACTTTTGCACCTTGTGCCTTTAAGTTCAAAATAGTGTATTCATCTAAATCATTGGATACGATAATTTTGGCTTTGTGAAAACCTGCTTCATCTAGCATACGACGCGCTTCTTTTGACAAGAATGCAATATCTCCACTATCTAAACGAATTCCAATGAAATTAATTTTGTCGCCAAGCTCTTTAGCTACTTTAATTGCTGTTGGCACACCTGATTTTAACGTATTGTAAGTATCCACAAGGAATACGCAATCTCGGTGGCGTTTTGCATATGCATGGAATGCATCGTAATCATTTTTATAGGCTTGAACAAGTGCATGTGCATGAGTACCTGACACTGGTATATGAAAGAGTTTCCCTGCACGAACATTACTTGTGGAGGCAAAACCACCAATAAATGCAGCCCTTGTCCCCCAGATGGCCGCATCCATCTCCTGAGCACGCCTTGTGCCAAACTCCATCGCAGCTTCATTTTTGATAATTTGTTTAATACGACTAGCCTTTGTTGCAATTAATGTTTGGTAATTCACAATATTAAGAAGGGCTGTCTCAATTAGCTGTGCCTCTACTAATGGTGCTTCAATGCGGACGATTGGTTCATTAGCGAAAACAAGCTCACCCTCCACCATGGAGTACATATTTCCTGTGAATCGAATATTTTTCAGATAATCAATAAAGTCATCTTTATAGCCTACCTCTTCTCGTAAATAGGTAATATCTGATTCGCTGAAACAAAAATTGCGTAAATAATCAAGCATTCTTTCTAATCCAGCAAAAATGGCATACCCATTGCCAAATGGTAATTTTCTGAAATATAATTCAAAAACCGCTTTTCTATTATGTATACCATCCGCCCAATACGATTCTGCCATATTGATTTGGTATAAGTCTGTGTGTAGCGCTAAGCTATCATCTGCATAATTTGATCTCACAAGAAACCCCTTCTTCCGCTTTGATAATTAGTCCTAGTATACACTATATACCCAAATTCTTGCGTTTTACATTCTTCTGTTTCTATGTTAGATTTCCTTACATAAATAATCAGAAAATTTAGAACTCGACACATTTTAGACATAAATTTTAGTACCGCTTACATTCCCCTTATAAAAACATTCCGCTAAAAATATTACGTAATACGAAATATTAAATGTTATAAAACATAACATATTTATTTAAAAAACAATTGCGTAGTTTTTAATGCCGTTTTAACATGTAAATTAAATTAACACAAGGAGCTGGTTTCAATGAAAAAAATCGAAGCAATCATTCGTCCTGAAGTTTTCGGCGCCGTTAGGGACGGACTTGCACAGGAAGGAATTGCTGGGCTAAGTGTTTCCGAAATTGCAGGCTGTGGCCGTCAGCTAGGTCGCACTGGTTTATTCCGTGGCAACACATATGAAATTGAATTTTTACCAAAGTTGAAATTGGAAATGATTGTTGATGATGAAAAAGTTGATCCTATTGTGGAAGTACTTTTACGAGATGCTGCAACCGGCAAAGTTGGTGACGGTAAAATTTTCATTTATCCGGTAGAACAGGCAATTCGAATCCGTACCAAAGAAGTCGGATCAATTGCAGTAGAATAAGGGGGAATTATATATGGATGAAGTTCTGTTATCGGTTAATTTAGTTTGGGTGATGTTAGGCACAATTTTAGTATTCTTTATGCACGCTGGGTTTGCAATGGTTGAGGCTGGCTTTACACGTTCTAAAAACGCGGTCAATATTATTATGAAAAACTTCCTTACGATTTCACTGGGCGGCATTGTTTATTTTTTATGTGGTTACGCTATTATGTTTGGTGATACTGCTGGAGGATTATTCGGTACAAGTGGCTTTGCTTTAAAAGGTGTTGATGATCTTTCCTTCTTTATCTTCCAAACAATGTTCGCAGCAACAGGCGCAACCATTTTATCTGGAGCGGTGGCTGAACGTACAAATATTTTTGCTTATATCGGCGTTATTATACTCATGACATTAGTAGTTTACCCGATTGTTGGTCACTGGGTGTGGAGTGGTCAGGGCTGGTTAACTGATCTTGGATTTATTGATTTCGCAGGCTCTACTGTAGTTCACTTAACAGGTTCTGTAGCAGCATTTGTAGCAGCAGCAATAATCGGACCACGACTTGGTAAATATGAGAATGGTCGTGTTAATGTCATTACAGGACATAGTATTCCTTTAGGCTCTCTAGGTGTATTTTTACTTTGGTTCGGTTGGTTCGGCTTTAATGGTGCGTCTACATTAGCAGCTGATCCTGAACTAGTGCCTGGCGTTATTGCCAATACATTCTTTGCAGCCGCTGCTGGAGTGGTCGCAACTGCTTTCTATACGAAGTTTCGATATGGTCACATCGACGGCTCACTGACATTAAACGGTGCCTTAGCAGGACTTGTAGGTATTACGGCTGGTGCAGCTAATGTTAGTATTATTGGTTCTATTATTATCGGTATAATTGCAGCTCCATTACTTGTAGAAGGTGTACGTATCATCGAATGGAAATTAAAAGTTGATGACCCGGTTGGTGCCATTGCCGTACATGGAATCTGTGGTATTTGGGGTACTCTTGCAGTTGGCCTGTTTGATATTAGTGGTCAAGGATTACTTTACGGTGGCGGCATCAGTCTTCTAGGTGTGCAAGCGATTGGGATTATTGCTACCATCGCCTGGGTTAGTGTTTCCGTAACAATCGGTTTATTTATTATTAAAGCATTTGTACCATTACGCGTTTCTGCTGAGGAAGAAATCGCTGGTCTGGATGTTATCGAGCACGGAACACCGGCCTATGAATACCAGGATATATTCAAAGGCACTGCTGTTAAAGGTGAAACATTCGCTCATCGTTTAACACATTTCGGTAAAACACAAACCAATGCTCAGGAAGAACATGTCTAGTGCTGATAAAGCTTTATTGAAATTTCAAGAATCTGCATGGCATCCTTAGATGGCATGCAGATCTTTGAAATAACACCCCTGTGGACTTACTGATCATTTCTTAGGGGTATTTCGCTCATTTCTATGGTCAGTGTACTCATTTGCGCTCAATCATATGACTTTGTTGGAGTAAATCCAATATTATGAGCCCATACGTTATCAAAGCCACTTGTTCTTTTTTTAATCTTTCTCTATTTCAAGTAAAAATTCTTTCATTGCCAATCCACTACGAAAACCTGTTAATTTGCCATTTTTTCCAATCACTCGATGACATGGAATAATCGCTAATATTGGATTTGCTCCTATTGCACCACCTACTGCTCTTACCGACTTCGGATTACCGATGCGGTGTGCGATATCTGAATAAGAAGCCGTTGTTCCATATGGCAGCTCCATCAGTGCATCCCATACAGCAAGCTGAAATGGGGTCCCTTTAACATGTATGGGCAAATCAAATTTTGTAAGCTCTTTATTGAAATAAGCGGTAAATTGCTTAACATATGGCTGTAGCTTTACTTTATTCTCCTCAAAACGATAGCCTTTAAATGGCTTTTTTGCCCATACTTCTACCTCTGTAAAAGGTGCATTTGGTGTTCCAATATATACAAGACCTTCATCTGAGGCTACGATATACATATTGCCTTGTGCATATGTTAGTGTATCTACATATAATACATTCATTCCCTACTCTCCCCTTACATTTTATAATAGACCATAATTTGGCTGTAGCCCTCATTCATTTCATGATACAGTTATTGTACCTATTAGTATAAAGGAGTTTCAACTGTATGGATATGTTATACGAGCCTTCTATTCACCTTCAACAGATCAGCTTTTCTGCAAATGACAAGACCATCTTAAAATCGATTACTGGATCTTTCCCTAAAGGAAAAATTACCACTTTGGTTGGTCCATCTGGTGCTGGCAAAACAACTCTACTAAAATTATGTAATGGTTTATTATCACCTACAGATGGGCAAATATTAATTGATAATCAACCTATTTCTACATACGAGCCAACTGCTTTAAGGAGACATGTCAGTATTGCTCTTCAAGCAGCACCTATGATCAACGGGACTGTATTTGAAAATCTCGAACTTCCTCGTTCTTTACAAGGACAAAAGCTTACAAAAGAAGAAGCCATTCAATATTTACAAGATGTTGGACTCGATCAAAGCTATTTACAACGCTCTACAAATGGGTTATCAGGTGGACAACGACAAAAAGTCTCGATAGCGAGAACGCTTATTAATCAGTCCTCCATTTTATTATTAGATGAAATTACCTCTGCCCTGGACCGTCAATCTGTCCAGGACATCGAGACACTCATTGCTACCATTAACAAAAAATACGATGTCACTATGATCTGGATTACACATAATTTGCAGCAAGCACTAACAATTGGGCACTTCACATGGGTTATGATGGATGGTGAGCTCATTGAAACAGGAAGAAGTTCCTTACTGAAAGCCCCTACAAATCCACGTGTCGCAGAATTTGTACAGGGGGTGGACATATGACATTTACAACACTATCTCTCACATTAATTTTTGTTTTAATCCCTCTGCTACTATCAAAAACATTAAAGCTGGGACTTGAGAAAGATACAATCATTGCTACGATTCGCTCTATTATACAACTGCTTGCAGTAGGCTATATTTTAAAATTTGTCTTTGAAGCCCAAAGCTATCTTTATATTTTCCTTATGGTTGCATTAATGATTATAGTAGCAACATTAAATGCTCGCAAAAAAGGAAAGGGTATTCAAGGTATTACGTGGAAAATAGCTCTAACTTTAGTTGTAATTGAAGCTGTCACACAAGGCGTTTTACTTGGCTTTCATATTGTTCCAGCAGCTGCACAATATATTATTCCCATCAGCGGCATGCTAATTGGTAATTCAATGGTGTTATCCATTCTATTTTTAAATCGTTTTACTGCAGAGATCACCAGTCATCATGATGAAATAGAATTAATTTTATCACTTGGTGGCACACCTAAACAGGCTATTCATCGTCAGCTAATGAATGCTGTTAAGGCCAGTATGATTCCTACAATCGAGAGTCAGAAAACCATTGGACTCGTTCAATTACCAGGCATGATGAGTGGTCAAATTATCGGTGGTGCTGATCCCATACAAGCAGTACAATTTCAACTATTAATCATTTTTGCCCTCCTCACAACAGCGACATTATCAAGCATAATGATAGGCTTTTTAAGCTATCCTGCTCTTTTTAATGAACGCATGCAAATACTTGAAATGAAATAACGGTTGTGGTGAAATCGATATATCTTTTATAAATTATGTTATACTAAAAAGAAAAGCAGTGAGGAGAATGACCATGGTATTACGCGATTTTTTCATCCATTTATCTGAAAACCAACTATTAAATAGTGCTGCAAAAAAATATGGCCTTAAATTAGGAGCACAAAGTGTAGTAGCTGGAACAAATATTGACGAAACAATTGCAAGCATCAAAGAACTGAACGCACATAATATCTCTTGCACAGTGGATAATTTAGGGGAATTTGTTTCAACTGAAGAAGAAGCAACAAAGGCAAAGGAACAAATCCTCGCTGTTATTGAAGCTATTCATGAAAATGGCGTTGATGCCCATATTTCGTTAAAACCATCACAATTAGGATTAGATATCGATGTTGATTTTTGCTACGATAATTTATACGAAATTGTAGAAAAAGCAGCGGCTTATGATATATTTATTAACTTCGACATGGAAAACTATGGTCGTTTACAGACATCATTTGATATGGTTGAGGAGCTTTCCAAAACTTTTAAAAATGTGGGTACTGTTATTCAATCTTACTTCTACCGCGCAAAAGACGATATCGAGAAATTTAAGGACTATCGTTTACGTATCGTAAAAGGTGCTTATAAAGAGCCTGTTGAGGTTGCCTTCCAAGATAAATTAGATATTGATTTAAATTTCATTGAGTTAATCGAATACCATTTACTTCATGGCAAATTTACATCCATTGCAACACATGATCATAATGTGATTGCACATGTAAAACGCTTTGTAGCGGATCATAATATTCCACTAGATAAATTTGAATTCCAGATGCTTTATGGTTTCCGTACAGATATGCAAAAAGAGCTTGCTAATGAAGGCTATAACTTCTGTGTATATGTACCATTTGGTGAAGATTGGTATGGCTACTTTATGCGCCGTTTAGCTGAGCGTCCTCAAAACCTTAATCTTGTGACAAAACAAGTATTTACGAAAAAAACGAATACAGTCCTTGCGGTAGCAGCAGGTGCATTCGTACTTGGACGTTTAACAAAACGTAAAAAATAAACATAGAAAAACCTTATCGTTTCAAAGACGATAAGGTTTTTTCATGTTGTCGAAATACTATTATGTCAATGAAATCAAGGTGACAAATTAAAAGTATAGCCCTTTTTCAAAACGAGAGGTTGATTTCCGTTCCGACTGAGTGCTTTCCTGGGGGCGTCCGATGAGCCGCTTCACTCGCGTTGCTCGCTCCAGGG
>NZ_JBYTBB010000060.1:0-35208 GCF_058788755.1 Lysinibacillus sp. FW301-JW8 | reverse complement strand
AACGGAAATCACCTTCATTTGACTTAGTAGTGTTCACAAAGAGTCCCTTGACCATTTAGTTTTTCAACACTATGCCTTCACTGTAATCAGTGAAGGACTTTTTTTAAAGAAACCTATTCCGAAAGAGCCATGACATCTTTTCCTGCCTTATTTCATAAGCTTTATAGGTATGATTTCATCACGCTTGAAGGAGGCAATGTCATTCAAATACATGTTGTACGAGCTGGGGAGTCTTTATGGGGAATTGCACAGGCGTATGGGACAACGGTTCAAAGTATAGTAGATGCCAATCAAATTCCAGAACCAAATCGATTAGTCATAGGGCAAGCTCTTGTTATTCCGATTATCGGAAGTTTTTATTATGTACAGCCTGGAGACAGTTTATGGTCCATTGACCAGCGCTTCGGCATTAATTATGTAACACTTGCACAGGTCAACAACATTAATCCAAATCAACCGCTATCTGTTGGGATGCGACTGTATATTCCATCTCCACCAAAAACAAGGGCTGAAACTTTGGCATATTTAGAACCGAGGGGGACATCTGTTAGTGAAGCATTATTGAGTCAGGCAAGAGAAGCAGGACCATTTTTAACGTATCTTGCTTTATTTAGCTATGAGGCAAGGCGAGATGGGACGCTTAAAAAGCCGCCAAGTCAGGGCGTAACGCAAGTTGCTAATGATACAGGAGCCTCTATAGCAATGGTTATCTCAAATTTAGAGAATTTTAGCTTTAGTGGTGATTTAGCACGAGACATTTTTCAAAGTACAGCCGTACAGGATCTGCTTTTTGACAATATTTTAGAAGAGGCAAGGCGTTTAGGGAGCATTAAAGATATCCATTTTGATTTTGAAAATTTGCCAGGTGATCAACGTGAGGCGTATAACAACTTTTTAAGGAGAGCTGTAAGTAGATTCCATCCACAAGGATATACAGTATCGACAGCGTTAGCTCCAAAAACAAGTGCTAGTGAGCGTGGTCCATGGACTGAGGCACACGATTATAAAGCTCATGGAGAAATAGTGGATTTTGTGATGTTAATGACCTATGAATGGGGATATTCTGCTGGTCCCCCTATGGCAGTATCTCCACTTCCTGAGGTAGAGGCAGTTGTTAAATATGCTATTAGTGAAATTCCTCGGAATAAAATTATCCTTGGACAAAATTTATATGGCTATGACTGGACATTGCCTTTTGTACAAGGAGGTCCCATTGCTGAAGCAGTTAGTCCACAAAGAGCTATTGAAATTGCTAAAAAATATAATGCAGCTATTCAATATGATACGAGATCTCAAGCACCTTTCTTTGAATACTATGATGAGCAGGGCAGGGCACATGTTGTTTGGTTTGAAGATGCAAGATCCATTCAGGCTAAATTCGATTTAATAAAGCGCTATAAACTTCGAGGAGTAGGTTATTGGAAGCTAGGTTTACCATTCCCACAAAATTGGTTATTAATAGATTCCAATTTTGATGTGGTAAAAAAATAATTAACTTTATTAGATAAAAAATATCATAATATCTATTCTATTTTCTTTTGAGTGGAAATACTCTGTAAATAACATTCCCAAATTTGGAAATGTATATTATAATAGATGGTAAATAGTTTTCTAGGAGGGATATTTTGGGTAAGTTTAAAAAGTTAGGTATTATACTAACATCTACAGCATTTACTTTCGGAGTACTTTCACCAATTTCACAAGCTTCTGCTAATGTAAAGGAATCTTCAGAGAGAATTGAAATTCAAGTTGCTTCAACAGAGACAAAAGTAACAAAGAGTATGCTTATCAATAAATTGCATGCAATATTCCCAGATAAGTTTAATTTCTTAACAGAAAAAGATTTAAATGTAGGAAGCGGACACTACTATAGAGATGATACAACAATTCGTTATGATTTAAACTTCCATAAAACTGTAAATGGGAAAGATATTCATGGTGGCTTCACATTTAAGGGAGACGATTTAGAGCTAGAAAATTTCTATTATCAACCTTCTGATATTTCAGATGCAATGTATCCAGCAAAGTATTCTGAAGCTGATGCACAAAAAATTGCAAAGGATTTCTTAAAAAAATTCCCGAATACTGAAAACTACAAACTTCAGGAAAATGGTATTGGGACTGACTACTATTTCAATATGAGCAGACCATTATCACAGCCAATTTCTTATTCGTTTGTCTATTCACCAACTCAGAATGGTGTGGCAATCAGCGATCAATACATTTCTATTGAGGTCCTTGCAAATGGTGAAATTACAAGTATGTATAGCAATACAGAATCCCTTAGTAAGGCAACGTTTGATAGTGTAGAGCAGAAAAAGAATGAAGCAGATATTATTGCCCAAATTCGTGATAATCTAGCAGTAGAATTGCGTTATGCGGTTGATTATGATTATCAAACAGATCAGCGTAAGGTGAAGCTTGTCTATGCACCAGCAACAGGCTTCAATGGGGTACATGCCTTAAATGGACAGTGGCAAACAGTGAACGGTTTCTCGGCACAGGTACCAAAAGCAAAACGCGTAGAAAAATTATCCTCACAACCGCTTGAACCTAGAAAGAAGAGCATGACATTAGCTGAAGCAGAAGAATTTGCGAAGTCCTTCTTAAAGGTTGACCCTGATAAAGCTAAGCTGCAGCTTGATCTGATTGATGAAAGAGAAAATCAAAATGGGGAAACGATTTACACTGTAAATTATTCGTATATATATGATAATGGTAGTACAGGTTCTCAGTTGGAAATAAATAAGGCAACAGGTGAAATTACTCAATACTATGATTCAAGTAGAGATTTCGTAAAGACTAGCGATAAGACTACAGCCATTTCTAAGGATGCGGCATTAAATAAGGCAATTGAATACTTAAAGCAATGGGCTCCTTCCTACGTGCATAATTATGCAAAACCATTGGAGGAAGCAGTATTAGAAGATTATAGTAAAGAATATTACTTCTCATTCCCACGTGTTGTAAATGGTATTGCTGTTGTTGGAGATGAAATATCTGTCAACATTGGTTCTGATGGTTCTTTACGTTCATTGTATATTTCTAACCAAAAAATTGATAATTGGCCATCCGTAGATCAGGCGATTTCTGCTGATAAAGCAAAGGAGTCTTATAGTGAGGCACTTAAATTACAACTTCAGTATGCTAAACAAAATGGTGAAGATAAGCATCATTATGATTTAGTGTATTCACCAACATATGGTGGTAACTTATTTAATCAAATTGATGCAACTACTGGTGAGTGGTTAATAAATATTGAGGATAAAAAAGAGCAACCATTGATTTCACATCCTACTGCGGCCAAAGAGTTAAATTATTTAGTCAGCCAAAACGTATTAGAGATTAAAGATCCAGCTACTTTTAATGCTGATACAGGCGTGACTAAGGGAGAAGCACTAAAAATTATGCTTAAATCTCTCACATATGGCTATTTTGGTGGATATGGAGAAGGTGATGACAAGCAATCCTTCACGAATATTGATAAAAAGCATCCATTATATGGAGTTGTTGAAGAAGCTGTAAGAATGGGCATTTTAAAGCCAGCAGATCGATTTGATGTTGATGCAACAATGACTCGTCAGGAGCTTGCAGAATGGTATATCCGTGTGCTAGGCTTAGAGAAAGCTGCGAAGCATGGCGATATTTACAAATTAAACTTTGCTGATGCAGGCGCAATTGATCCAGCATATTCTGGCTATGTGGCTTTAGTAAGTGCAATGGGATTAATCGATGCACAGCAAAATAACTTTAATGCTACTGAGAAAGTAACATATGCAGATTTAGCTGTATCAACAATGCGATTAGCTAAAGCTATTGCTGAAGGTAACAACACTCGTAATTACTTTTATTAATTCATGATAGAAAGGGTATCTCCTGATTTTTGGAGATACCTTTTTTGGTTAGTTTTTAGACGGAGAGGGAAATAATAATAGAAGAAAGGAGTGTAAAGATGAGAATGAAATTTTTAATTGCTGTTCTGTTTATGACTGTCATTCTCTATGGCTGTACAAAGGAAAAGGCACAAGATATGCCGACAAATGCTCCAGTTCAACAAAATATGAATCAGCAGGTCGGTGATACTGCGACAGATCAAGTACCGTTCAATTTTTTAGAGTTTTCGTTGGATGTTGATTATTCTGGGGCAGATTCCTATGAAGCTGAATACGAAAACAAAAAGTCTGGCGTAGCAGCGAAATTACAGGATACGCGAAATAATGAAAATCTTCAGGGGGATGCAGCCTATACGAAGTTGGAGCCTCTTTTCAAGCAGCTGACGTTTGATTCCACTACACCAAATGATGAGGTAATAGAACAGGTTATCTCTGTATTTCATATTGCAGAGGACTTTCAATCAATTGAGATTGAAGTAGAATTTGTTGATGGGAATGAAAAAGAATTTAAACGCCTAAAGTAAATGGTACAGGTTGAATTCATCAAATCCAGCTGCCTATTAACGGCTGGATTTTTTTCATGCAGAATTTAAAAAGTAGTAGTGCTATCAAGGGTACGAAATATGTGAAATAAATACTTAGTAGATTTCTGAGTAAAACAAATTGATTGTCGTAGGGGGAAATATATGTTATTATTATCTCGAATTAAAGATAATTAATTTCGAGGTAAATAGAAAGAGGGAGTCGGATGAGGGAAGACAATCGTAATTTAAAGGCTTTTACGGTCTTGTTCCGTGCATATCAAACGATTCAGGAAGCAACCAGGAGAGATTTGCTGCAATATGATTTAAATCAAACCGAATTTTCAGTGCTTGAATTTTTATACCATCGTGGGGAGCAACCAATTCAAGTGATTGGTAAGAGAATATTAATTGCAAGTAGCAGTATTACCTATGTTATTGATAAGCTTGAACAAAAGGGCTATGTCTATCGACGTGCCTGTCCAAAGGATCGGCGTGTCACTTATATTTTTTTAACCAATAAGGGACGAACATTATTAGAAGAGATTTTCCCAAAGCATGAACAAAAAATTAATGAGATTTTTGAAGTATTAGACCACGAAGAGCTGGAAACAATGATTCTGTCTCTAAAGAAGGTTGGTTTTAATGCGATTAATAAATGAACAAATTTACATCAATATCTCGAAATCGAGACAATAGGAGGGTTTTAAATGAATCATTTAAAAGGAATTCACCACGTTACAGCAATTACTAGCAGTGCTGAAGAAAATTATAAGTTTTTCACTTTTGTGTTAGGAATGCGTTTAGTGAAAAAAACAGTTAATCAGGACGATATTCAAACATATCATCTATTCTTTGCGGATGATAAGGGTAGCGCAGGTACAGATATGACGTTCTTTGATTTTCCGAACATCCCAAAAGGTGTGCATGGAACAAATGAGATTTCCAAAACCTCCTTCCGTGTGCCAACGGATGACGCTTTGGAATATTGGGTGAAACGTTTTGACCGATTGCAGGTTAATCATACAGGTATTAAAGAACAATTTGGTAAGAAAACTTTATCTTTCGTTGATTTTGACGATCAGCAATATCAACTTATTTCTGATGAGCATAATAAGGGTGTTGCATCTGGGACTCCATGGCAAGATGGGCCAATACCTTTGGAATATGCAATAACAGGATTAGGGCCAGTATTCATTCGAATTGCTAATTTTAAATACTTTAAAGATGTGTTAGAGAAAGTGATGCTTTTTACTGAAATTGCTGAGGAAGGAGATTTCCATTTATTTGAGGTAGGCGAGGGAGGCAACGGTGCTCAGCTTGTTGTTGAATACATCAGTGTTTTACCCGTAGCACGTCAAGGCTTTGGTACAGTTCATCATGCAGCCTTCCGAGTAGAGAATCGTGCTGTATTGAATGAATGGACAGAAAGATTTGATAGCTTTGGCTTCCATACTTCTGGTTATGTCAACCGTCACTTCTTTGAATCCCTTTATGCACGAGTTGCACCACAAATTTTATTTGAACTAGCCACTGATGGACCAGGATTTATGGGGGATGAGCCTTATGAAACTTTGGGTGAAAAACTTTCATTGCCACCATTTTTAGAGTCAAAGCGTGCTCAAATTGAAGAACTTGTTCGTCCTATTGACACTGTAAGAAGTACAATAAAATTCGATAAAAAATATGAGTAATACTAATTCATTCAGTAACAGCAATAACTGCTTACTGGATGGAATTACATAACTGCATTGGGGGTTTAAAAATGGAATTTTCCAAACTAATTGACAAGCGTCGTTCAGCTAATAATTTTTTGAAGGACGTTAGGATGACTGAAGAAGACATACGGCCTATTTTAGAGGATGTTAAGCTTGCTCCATCGGCTTTTAACTTACAACATGCTAACTACATCGTTGTGTTGGATGAAGAGATGAAGGAAAAAGTAAGAGAGGCTGCATATGGTCAATATAAAGTACATTCAGCATCTGGAGTGATTCTAGTACTAGGTGATAAAGAGGCTTATAAAAATACAGCTAACCTAACTCAAGGGATGGTTGATTTAGGTATAATTACAACTAGTGAATTAGAGGAGATTGTAACAGAGAATACTAAATTTTATGAAGATCGCGGCAAGGATTTTATGAAGGACGAGGCTGTTCGTAATGCTTCATTATCAGCAATGTTATTTATGCTTGCTGCAAAAAATCGCGGTTGGGACACTTGCCCAATGATTGGGTTTGATAATAAGAAAATGCGTGCGCTTTTTAATGTGCCGGAAACGCATGAAATTGCACTTATGATTACAATAGGTAAGGAAAAAGAAAGCAGTCGTCGCTTACGTGGTTATCGTAAGCCGGTTGAAGAATTTGCCATTTATTATTAAGGTGGTATAAAATAGAATTGCTATACAAATACTAAGAATAATAGACATTTTAGGAGGAAGCATCATCGTGAAAGTAGTAGCCATAGTAGGTAGTATCCGAAAAGAATCTTATAATATGCAGTTAGCAAAATTTATTCAAAAACAGTATACAGAGAAATTTGAGCTTGAGGTATTAAGCTTAAACGAGTTACCAATGTATAATCAAGATATTGAGAATGATGCACCACAAGCCGTGCTTGATTTTAAAGCAAAAGTAAAAGCTGCAGATACAGTGCTTTGGGTGACACCAGAATATAATGGGACTGTACCAGGTGTTATGGTGAATGCAATTGACTGGTTATCTCGTGTAGACAAAGTAATGATTGGAAAACCATCTATTATTATGGGTGCATCGATGGGGAACCTTGGTACTGTTAAGGCACAATTACATTTGAGAGATATTTTATTCTCCCCAGGTGTTAATTCACCATTACTTGGTGGAAATGATGTTTATATTGGTGCAGTGCACACGAAATTTGATGCAGAAGGTAATCTGACAGATGAAGGTACTGTAAAATTCCTTGACGCAGTTATCGACAATTTCTTAAACTGGGTAAAAAAATACGTTTAATATAATTTAAGTTCTGTAAGTATGAGGTATACTTACAGAACTTTTTTTACTCCTTTGAAACGAATAAAGCTCTGGAACAGTGGGTGGAACATTAAAAGAAATGTTCAATTAAAAAGGCTGTTCTTCTGCATGAAATCTTCATACTTTAACGTTATACTGTAAACTTAATTCAGCAGATTTTTACTGTGCGAAAGCGTAACGACAGCAACAAATGTTTCTGTGCGAAAGCGCAGCGACAGCAACATAGATTTCTGTGCGAAAGCGCAGCGACAGCAACAAATGTTTCTGTGCGAAAGCGCAGCGACAGCAACAAATGTTTCTGTGCGAAAGCGCAGCGACAGCAACAATTGTTTTTGTACTGAAAGCGAATAGTCAGGTACAGAATACTTCAAAGGTGGAGAGATGATGTATTTTTCCTATTCAGCGAATATATAAACGCATGATAATACACCGCGGATGTCACGGATTTTTTGGAAATTTCAAAATGGTGGTTAGCAAATGAAAAAACTTTCACTAAAGCTTGGAATCATTTTTTTTATTACATTATTTTGCATTGAAACATTTATGATGCTTTTTTTACATACTTCTTTAACCAATTCAAGGGTGGAGGAGGAACTAACCAGCTTGCAGGCAAGAGGAAACTCTCATAGAACAATATTAGAGCAAAATTTTGACAAGGAAACCCTAGCCCATATTGTACTAATGGAGTCAGTAGAAGATACAGAGGTGGTTATTACAAATATAACTGGAACGGTACTAGCGTCTTCACACCCACATTCTGAAATCAAAGATTATATAAGTAAATTAGAGAATACTGTTCCATATAATGGGGAAATACTTCAGTATAATTGGCAAAAAGAAAGATATATTGCAACCATTAGTCCGATTCAAAAACAGCAGACAACAGTTGGTTACGTTTTTATGTTTCAAAATACAGATTCTATCCATGCATTAATGGAGCGCCTAAATAAGCATTTTTTAATTGTTGGATTTGTTTCTGGTCTAGTAACCATTGCAGTCATTATTGTTTTATCTAAAAAATTGGCTCGTCCATTAATTCAGATGAAAGAAGCTACTTTGAAAATGAGTAATGGTGACTTTTCCGTGGTGCTTTCTACGAATGGCAAGGATGAATTAAGCGATCTTGCCCTTGCAATACAGCATTTATCGGATGATTTGAATCATTTAAGACAAGATCGAAAGGATTTTTTATCAAGCATCGCCCATGAGCTAAGGACACCCTTAACTTTTATAAAAGGCTATGCAGATATTCTCTATAAACGTAGTTTGACAGAGCAAGATCGACAAAAATACTTAGGTATTATTATAGAAGAAACTAATCGACTCTCTCTTTTAATAAAGGACTTATTTGATTTAGCTAAAATGGACGAAAACTCCTTTATGATTGAAAAGGAATGTCTTCGATTGAATACGTTTTTAGCAAATGTTGAGGAAAAGTTGAGTCCTGCCTTTCAGGAAAAACAGCTGCACTTTTATGTTCATTGTGAAGAAGGATTAACCTTAATGGCTGATGCAGCAAGGCTTGAACAAATATTAATGAATCTCCTCAATAATGCATTATTATATTGTGCATCAGGTGATGCTATATCGGTTATGGCAAAAAGACAGGATGATTTAGTAACTATACTTGTTAAGGATACTGGAAAGGGAATTTCCAAAAAGGATTTACCCCATATATTTGAACGATTTTATCGTGTTGAAAAATCGCGTAGTCGTGCATTAGGGGGCGTTGGACTTGGACTTTCAATTGTGAAAGAGCTTGTTCAGGCACATGGGGGAGAAATAACAGCCCAGAGTAAAGAGAATAAAGGGACAACTTTTATTTTAACGTTTAAAGGAGTCGAAACGTATGAAAACAATACTGCTCATAGATGATGAACCCAGAATGTTAGACTTGCTTAAGCTTTATTTAGAGCCTATCTTTACATGTAAGGCAATGGTATCCGTTCAAGAGGCTCTGATCTATTTAGAAGAAAATCATGTGGATTTGGTACTTTTAGATATTATGATGCCAGAGATGGATGGTTGGCAGGTCTGTAAAGAAATAAGGAGGTTTTGGGATGTTCCTATCATCATGCTAACAGCAAAGGGGGAGCATACTGATATGGTAAAAGGTCTAAATCTAGGAGCAGATGATTACATTCTGAAGCCGTTTGATGAAGACGTGTTACTCGCACGTATTAATGCTGTCCTAAGAAGGGCAAAAATTAATGAAAATATTGTGTTGTTTGAGGGATTACGTTTAGATAAGGAATCCTTTGAAGTATGTTTTCGACAGATAGAAATATCTTTAACACCTAAAGAATTTGGGATGCTGGCCTTATTTTTAGCACATCAAAATAAGGTATTTACTAGGGAGCATCTTATTAATACTGTATGGGGATATAATGATTCGATTGAAGATCGAACAATTGATTCGCATGTACGTAATTTACGAGAGAAACTGCGGAAAAGCGGTTTTCCTGCTGATGATTATTTACAAACTGTTTGGGGAATTGGCTATAAATGGCTTAAGTCAGCAGGAAGAAATGCTTTAGACATCAGAAGCTAGAAGAACCTCTGCTAGAACTCTACAGAGGTTCAAAGGTCTATTCTGCTTTCAATTCGTCCTCAGTTACCCATTTATGATTTTTTACAGACTCTCCATTTGTAGTAGCAGTGTAATCAATCATATAAACAGTCGTTTGGACAGCCTTATCAATGCGAACAGTCGCATTTTCCATGCCCTTCATATGAGATGCATTCGTCTTAAGCTCAGTGCCAGGGGCTAATGGAGCCAAGTCTGAATCGATCAATTCCTCATGAATAACCCACTTATGATTTTCGACACGCTCGCCACCTTTAGCAGGCTCATAGGAGACAATATATGCTGTCGTATCATATGCACCTACAATTGTCGCCCTGGCTCCCTCCATACCTTCCATATGTCCATCAGTAATAATAGCTGTGCTTCCTACTGAAAATGTAGGGTTTACGGCAGTTTTTAACGCTATTGGCACTTCACCAGAGCTAGAATGATCCATTGTGGAATGATCTATCATTGTATTCTGCTCATTGTCATTTTTTTCACCTGAATCTGTCTTGTCAGAGCAAGCTGATAACGCTAGTAAAGCAATTACTGTCAGTAAACTAATAAACCAGCTTCTTCTTATCTTCATATTTATTCCTCCTCACTATTACGCTTAATGTAGCAAATAAATGTGCAGAAATAATGGCCACGTTATAAGAAAAACGCCATCTTTTTAAGATTGACGTTTTCAGGGTACAACTATTTTATTGGTATTATTTTCAATATTCTTTGTAGACGATGCGCAAAAATACCCGCAAAGACAGCTAAAATAATATCCTTTGGCAATGGTGGCATCATCCAAAGCCATGCCATCTTATAATTGAAAGCGTCAGGAGCGCTAGCCCATAGTTTATAAGCAAAGTACATCCAATTTGTCCCCAGTAAATAATTAATAGCTGTAGCAATTACTGCCGCAACAATATAGCTTTTCTTTGTTCCACTGCGCTCAACAATCAGTCCTGCGATAAATGCTGCTAAAATAAATGTGACAATAAAGCCAAATGTAGGGCTTAGGATTTGTCCAAAGCCGCCACCAAAACGCGCAAATACTGGTGCACCAGCTAAACCAATACACATATATACCGTACAAGCAAGCGCTCCCTTTCTACTGCCAAGAACTAATCCAGCTAAAATAGCGAAGAAAGTTTGCAATGTGATTGGGACTCCTCCCACAGACATGAAAGGGACAAAGGAGGTAATATTAGCACCGATCATCATTAATGTTGAAAATAATCCAATATAGGCAATATCTACTGTTCTTAATCTATGATGAGAGTGTTCTGCAACTGTTGTCATAATTTCACTCCTATCTATTAAAGTTATTAATAGTGTAAGAAAATAAAGCATTTGTGTCAACTTGTTATTTTATTTAGGTTAACTCAATTGCGGTTTTCACAGCTAAAGTTTATAATTTACGGTTATTTATAGACTAACTACTAAAATGTATGATAGAATCGTCATAATTTTAATAGTTTGGATACTAATGGTGTGACATCTTATACAAAGTGTCACTTAAAAGGGAAGTCGGTGAAAGTCCGACGCTGTCCCGCAACTGTAACGAGGAGTTTTATGATGATTTAGCCACTGTTCTAGGATGGGAAGGTAATCGTAAAACGTTGATCCGAAGCCAGGAGACCTGCCATATAGTGATACTTGTAATGCCCACGAGGATGAACGCATTTACGGACAATAGATGGAAATCTTTCTGACTTTGTTGATGATTCTAGGGTATTTCTATGCATACTATGCATGAAATACTCTTTTTTATTGTTTCATATCTATTACGATTGATTAGGAGTATTATACATATGAATAAAAAATTTATACTATTATCTCTGACTCTGCTTCTAGTACTAATCATTTCTATGACTTTGGCTGTTATGGTTGGATCTGTTTCCATCACACCTCTTTATGTGTGGCAGGTTATTCTATCCAAAATTCCAATCGTTCAAAATTTTATAGAGCAGGATTGGAGTCGCTCGCAAGAAATTATCATTTGGCAAATACGGGTGCCACGCGTCTTGCTAGCTGCAATCGTAGGAGCAGGCTTAGCAATCGCTGGAGCAGCTATACAGGCTCTTGTGCGTAATTCTATAGCTGAACCATACATATTGGGAATATCTTCAGGAGCAACAGTCGGTGCTACAGCAGTTATTATTTTAGGTGCTTTTTCATTTCTAGGTATTTTCGCTCTTTCTGCATCTGCATTTTTAGGCTCACTTCTTGCCATATTGTTAGTGTTTTTCCTTGCACGTGTCGGAGGAAGAATCTCTGTTTTTAGACTTTTACTTGCGGGAATGGCAGTGTCGTTTATTTTATCTGCTGTATCGAATTTTATTTTAATGATGGCAAAGCAAGAGAATGGAATTAAGGCAGTTATGTATTGGATGCTTGGTAGTCTAGCAGGTGCTAAATGGAGTAATATAATCATTCCTACAGCTATATTTATCGTCGTGTTTGCCTTACTGTGGCTCCATTATCGGAACTTAAATTTATTATTGCTTGGAGAAGAGGCTGCGGTTACATTAGGTGTCAATATCCAACAATTTCGTTTGCAGCTTATCCTGCTAGTATCTTTATTAACGGGCGTACTTGTTGCAGTAAGTGGCTCAATTGGATTTGTCGGTTTAATTATTCCGCATATTGTCCGCATAATAGTAGGTTCCAACTATAAATATGTAATACCAATTAGTGCTCTATTAGGAGGGATTTTTTTAGTTTGGGCAGATGCAATTGCACGAATTTTAATAGCCCCTGAAGAAATGCCGATTGGAATAATTACTGCTTTTTGTGGAGGACCATTTTTCATCTGGCTACTACGCCGTAATAATTATTCTTTCGGTGAAGGAGATTAAACCTATGACATTAGAAGCGAAGCAGGTATCCTATTCCATTCATGATCAACGTATACTACATGAAGTTAGTATTCAAATAAGGGAAAAGCAATTTGTTGGGCTAATTGGTCCTAACGGTAGCGGGAAGTCAACCTTATTAAAGAATATGTATCGTCTATTAAAACCCGAAAATGGTACAGTCTTGTTAAATGAGCAGGATATTTTTAAGCAATCAAGTAAAACCATTGCTAGAAATTTGGCGGTAGTAAGTCAAGAAACACCGGTTTTATTTGACTTTACGGTACATGATTTAGTAAGTATGGGAAGAACACCTCATAAAAAACTATTGGAGCTCGATCAAGAACGGGATTTTCAAATTGTGAAGGATGCATTAAATCAAACAGGTATCGCGCACTTAGAAAAACGTAGCTTCAGCTCTCTGTCAGGTGGAGAAAAAAAACGAGTGATGGTTGCACGTGCTCTTGCTCAGCAAGCACAAATTCTAATTTTAGATGAACCAACAAATCATTTAGATATACAGCATCAATTACAGTTAATGGATTTAATTCAAACCCTACATTTAACAGTAGTTGCTGCTTTGCATGACTTAAATATTGCAGCTATGTATTGCGATCAAATTTATGTTTTACAAAAAGGTCAGATTGTTTGCTCTGGTACACCTGAAGAAGTACTTACACCGACGCTATTACAAGATGTATTTGGTGTTTATGCTGATATACAAACTCATCCTCTTACAGGTAAGCCTTATTTAACGTATGTATCTGAGCAATATACAAAGAAAATATTAAAATATTGATAGTTTGAAAAAGGCGTATCTCCTATTGCGGATACGCCATGTTGTTTATCGAAGGATAGGCCCATTGTTAATGGATGACAATGCTTCATTTACTGCAAAAATTTTACCGCGAATATTTGTTATTCCAAAGCTTGTTAGGCGGGCAGAGTGCATGGCTAAATATTTTTCAGCACTTTCTTTCGTTTCAAATAAATACACCCCGCCAGCTTCTTTAGCTAACGCGTTCTCAGTCCAAATTTTCCATATAACGCCTTCTTCATCATTAATACTATGTGCTAAATCTTTGAAGCCTTCAGACATCTCCGTACCAAAAGGGCCTTCCATAGTAAAGTCAACCTGTAATAAATACACCATTCTTAAAACCTCCTTTTCACTAGATTATATTTATATTTATCTTCATTCAGCAGATGTTTTTTGTATCAAAAGCAAAGCGGCAGCTACAATTACGCCAAGGCGAAATTGATTTTAATTCATTATAAATAAATTCTACCACAGAAGTACAGGAGCAAAGCAAATTAAGATACAGCTTTTAAGCCTGCCACGCCAATGATAATGGCAACGATACTAATCAGACGAGTAAGGTTTTTAGATTCACCGAAAAATATAATATTTACAAGGACAGCACCAACAGTGCCAATACCAATCCATACAACATAGGCGATGCTTAACTGTAAATAGTTGAAGGAGGAATATAATAACGCAAAGGACAATCCAAAACCACCTACATATATGAATAAATTACGTAGCGATTTTTTCTGACTGTAGAAACGTAAACCTACCACCCCGATAATTTCTGATATTGCAGCTAATAAAACAAGTAACCAGCCCATTAGGCATTCGCTCCTTTCTTGTTATCACTATCTCCAGCGGGGTTATCAGCTAATTTAAGCCCAATGACCCCTAATACTAAAATAAATATAAAAATCGCTTTAATAGTGTTAAACTCTCCTTCAAAAATGAAAATGTCCATTAATGTGGTACCAATTGTTCCTGCCCCGGCAAAAATCGCATAAACTGTGCCAGTAGGCAGGTTTTCACATGCTTTCGATAAGAAATGGAAGTCCATAGCGATTAAAGCTACGATAATAATCCAATGCCACCATGAATGTGCAACATTAAAGCCAAAAATCCAAAATAATTCAAATAAACTTGTTAGTCCAACATACAGCCAATCTTTTTTCATAGTTACGTTTCCTTTCGTTTAATAATATTTATGACTGACATTCAGTCATTTTTAGTGTGAAAAAGAACGCCACTTATGTGTGACGTAAGCCAAGTGCATGATGTAAAAAGTCAAGGAGTTCAAGCTTTTGCAGTCTGATAGATTCTTCTTCACTATCATCATATAAGTAAATTTGCTCAGCTGCAGATTCTACTAACCCAATAATAAGCTTAGAAGATTGTGTAGTATTTAATGAAGGGCGAATTATTCCTTGCTGTTGAGCCTCATATAAGAAATTATTCATCCATTCGTAATAGGGCGCATAAATATTTTCCCATTCTTTCATATGTTCAGTTTGAGTAATACCAGCGTAGATAAGAGCAAATACATCCCGATAGTCTTCGGTTAGTGAAAAAACAATATCGACTACTTTTTCAAGCTGGATTGCAAAAGGTTCCTGTATGGATATACCTTCTTTAATAGCAGCAATTATTTTCTCAACCATAACTTTCGCAATAGCCGGCATGACTGAAAGCCGTGACGGGAAATAAAGATAAAATGTTCCTTGAGCGATACCTGCAGCTTTAACGATATCGGAAACTTTAGTTTTTTCAATTCCTTTTTCACGAAAAACTTCAATAGCAGCTTGAATAATTTTCTCTTCCTTTGACATGTAATCCCTCGCTTTTGACCTGCTTAATAAATATGTTACAAAATAGCTGGAGTAAAGTCAAAGAAAATGACTGATAATCAGTCATTTTCATCTTGAGCCAGCAAATCTTTACTGTGCGAAAGCGAAGCGACAGCAACAAATGTTTACTGTGCGAAAGTGCACCGTCAAGTACAGAATACTTTCGGACGCAATTACATTTCGACGAAATTGATATGCATAAATATCACTTTCTCAGGGAACTTTATGAATGAAAGGATTTGATGATAATGGAAGAGATTAAGTTTGCACAATTAAATCAACAGCAGCTTGAAAAAATTAATGAACTGGAAAAGAAAATTGACGTGACATTAGTGGCATATGATTCATCTTCAATCCCGTCGCAGGGCTCAGGTGCCTTTGAATCAAATAATAGCACACATAATAATCATCCATCATAATGAACAAAGAGATGCCTTGCAGCAATGTGAGGTTTTTCTGTGTTATAAAAATAACAGGAGTGAAATTTAATTATGAAAGAATTCTATGCTGATTTACATATTCATATTGGACGTACTTTTAATGGACGTGCTGTCAAAATTACAGGCAGTAGAACGTTAACATTAGCAAATATTTTAGAGACTGCTAGTGCAAGAAAGGGGCTAGATATTATTGGAATTATCGATTGTCATTCTCCAGAAGTAATAGAAGAGATGGCATTGATGATAGAACAAGGCTTAATTAAGGAATTAGAGAAAGGGGGACTACGTTATCAGAAAACGACTCTGATTCCAGGCAGTGAAATAGAGATTTATGATGAGAATTGCTTAGGACCAATCCATGTGCTTGCCTATTTTCCGACGCTTAGCCTGATGAGAGAGTTTTCAACTTGGATGTCAAATCATATGAAAAATATCCACTTAAGCTCTCAGAGGATATATTGCGATGCACGAACGCTACAACAAAAAGTTTGTGAATTAAAGGGACTTTTTATTCCTGCACATGTATTTACACCATTTAAAAGTCTATTTGGTAAAGGTGTACAACGAAGTTTAACAGAAGTTTTCGATCCACAGCTAATCGATGCCATTGAGCTGGGATTAAGTTCTGATACCTACATGGTAAGTAATATTAAAGAGCTTCAAGCCTATCCATTTGTCAGTAATTCTGATGCTCACTCTCTTGGGAAAATCGCTAGGGAATATCAAAAATTACGCTTATCTGATGCCAATTTTTCTGAATTGAAATTGGCACTTCAAGAGCAGCAAGGGCGAGCAATAACAGCTAATTATGGTCTAAATCCTTTGCTTGGTAAATACCATCAAACCGTTTGTGCAAAGTGTGGGGAACAGTTAAGTAATGTGGCAACTGTCTGCCCTAAATGTAACAGTATTCAAATTATAAAAGGAGTTGCTTTACGTATTCAGGAGTTATCAGAACAACTTGTCAATAAACGTGATCGACCACCCTATATTCATCAAGTTCCAATGGATTTTATTCCAGGATTAGGGCCAAAAATGATGGACCGATTAGTACATGCTTTTGGTACTGAGATGAATATATTACATCACGTCTCACTAGAACAGCTTGAACAAATCGTACCACATAAAATTGCGAAGATGATTGATTTAGCAAGAACAGGTCAACTAGTAATTGAAGTTGGTGGTGGGGGAATTTACGGAAAGATTCAATCTGATTAACAAGAAAAAAATGCATGCTCTTATTTAACCCATTTTTAACCTTCATCTATTAAAATAGTAATCAGTAGATGTTGAAGGAGTGAGAGTATGAAATTTTCAAAGAAATTTCGATTTTTAGCTAGTAGTGTACTAGCATTACAGTTAGTGGTGCCAATAGGTGCAAATGCTGAAGAGCAGAGAGATCTTATAGCACCAAGCTGGGTGACACAGGCAGATTATGTAGCATTAGGGGATTCACTTGCTCATGGCATGAATGAAGTGGGAATTATCGGATTAGGGTATGCCGATTTTGTTGCACAGGCTTTACAGAAAGATGGCCTTATTACTTCATATAATAAGGGCTTTGCTTATACAGGCTATACTACTAAAAATGTATTAGAAGATTTACAAAAAGATGTCGAGAAGCCGGTGGTTGGTTTTGGCTATCCAAACGAACAGGTAAAGCTTCGTACATCTATTAAAGAGGCGGAGATCGTTACTTTAACAGCAGGCGCTAATGATTTAATACCAATTTTAAAGGAATCTCAAGCTACAGGTATTAATGCAACGGCAATTCTAAAAGCTTCACAAGATGCAGTCACAAATTTAACAGCTATTTTAGCAGAAATTAAAAAGTTAAATCCGAACGCACAGGTTTATGTGATGGGCTATTATAATTCCTTTCCATACTATAGTGAGGATTTACAAAAACAATTTAAACTATTATTAGCTGCGGTAAATTCCACAATAAAAGCAAATGTTGAAAAGGCAGGAGGCATATTTGTCCCAACTTACGACATTGTGGCAAAGGATGTGCCAAGCTATTTACCAAATCCAGAAAATATACATTTAAGTGAAGCTGGCTATATGGCAGTCGCAAATGAGGCATTTTTACCAGCCATTAAAGCAAGCTCATTATGGGATGTATCAAAAGTGATCAGTACAACTATTCAAAATAGTACAACCGTGCAGGTAAATTGGCAGAAGGCTATAGACAATGTTGGCGTTCAAAGCTACAAAGTTTATGTAAATGGTGAGTTAACAGCTACGCAAAATGCTGAAACGACAACAATTACGTTGGAACATTTAACGGATCATGCAACATATACTGTCGCTGTAAAAGCAGTAGATGCTGCAGGCAATGAAAGCGTACAAAGTCCAACTATAACTTTTTCGTTGGGAGGTACTTCAAGCTTTACTGATATAGAGAATCACTGGGCAAAGGAGTTTATTCAGAAAACAGCTGAAGTAGGGATTATGAAAGGCTATGCAGATGGAACGTTTAGACCTGAACAGAATGTGACTCGTGCACAGGCTGCTGCTATGCTTGTCAGAAGCTTAGGCTTAACGACGCAGAAACAGGCACCATTTACGGATATTTCAAGCTACGATGCAAAAACACAGTCTGAAATTGCAGCTGCCTATGCAAATGGACTTATAAAGGGAACGGATGGTAAATTTAACCCTGGCCAGCCAATTACTCGCGCTCAGCTAGCATTAATGATTAATCGTGCCTATGAACTTCAACAAAAGAAGCCTTATGTAGTGAAAGGAAATGCGCCATTTACTGATATTGCTGTTTACAATGAAGAAACAAAGCGTGCGATTACTATGCTATATGAGCTTGGCATAGTTACAGGCAGTGAAGGCAAGTTTTTACCGGAAGCCTCAACAAAGCGAAGCCATGCAGCAAAAATATTTGTTAATTTTAGTGATTTATTTTGATTCAGTAGATTAAATCCATCTCTATAGGTGGTGAATTAATAACTGGTACTGGGGTTATGTTCATCATGCTATTAATGGTTGGACGATCAGTAGTCGATTTTACAATTGATGAAGACAAAAAGAAACAGATAAAAAATCATTTTTAAAATGAACAAAGCAGTACAATAAAAAATTTATTGTACTGCTTAACTTTTAGTTATTTACGATAATCTTGCAATAATGCCTTCTTCATCATCTAATACAAGCTCGATACCAGTTGAAAATGGATCACCATGCAGGACATCTTTAATCCATACACGTAATGCACCAATCATTGCTGCTGTATTGAATAACTCTATCTGTCCATTCACTTCGACTTCAGCACCAAAGCCAGCATCATCATCGTAGGTTAGCTCTACAAGCACTTCTTCTGGGCGAATATTTTTATAATATGCCTGTGATAAGCAAATGGCATTAATAATATCTTGTTCATTAATTATTTGTGCCATTGTGCTTCCTCTTTACGCTTCTTATCTTTAAAAATATTCATAATTTTTACGACAAGCATAATGATGACAGCAATTGCTGCTACATTAATTAATAAACCTAAAATATTACCTAACAGACCCATACCGCTAAAGAGACTACCAAATAATAAACCTGCTAAACCACCTAGCATTAGACCTTTCATAAGGCCACCAGAGAAGAAGCCACCTTTTTTTGCAGTTGTATCTGTTTTGTTTGTAGATGTTGTATTGTTTTTATTTGTTGTTGCATTATTTTGATCTTTAGATTTGTCCTGAGACTTTTGGATATTTGAGCTATTATTATTGTTTGTGAAGCCTTTTTTCCCTGATTTGTAGGATTTAGCTTCAGCAGTTGGTGTATCAGATATAAACAATGTTGCCCCAACCGTTGCAAACATCAGTGTCGCTACAAAAATAGCGGCAAGAATTTTTTTCATTTCTTACATTCCTCCAATATAATTTTTCATTTTGTCATAAACTAGTTCTTACTAGTAATTTTACATGAACGTTCTCAAAAAATAAAATAATCACTGTCATTAATTTAGAAATAACGACAAATTTGAACAAGTAGTGTCAGAAGAAAGGGTATAAAGACTATAGAAAGGAGTGGGACGATGATACAAACATTGGTGCTATTAACGGCAATTTTCCTACTATTATATACGACGGAAAAAAGACGCTTTTTCAATGCAGTAGTACTGGGGCTATTAGGTTTACATATTTTGAGAGTAATCATTATTCAATATCCTCTATTGCTGCCAGACGATCAGGGAATTGTCTCGGAGATGGGAATTATCATTATACTCGGTAGTTTTCCAAGCATTATGTTTATTTTATCGATTGCGATGTTTTTTAATAGCAAGGTTTTGCTTGAAAAGGAAGGTCGTAAAGTACGTAATTTATTGGTAGCAGTTTTTGGATTGAGTTTTTTTATCATGATGATATGGTATGTTTTCGTGATATTTATGAATACTGAAAATGAAATTTGGCATATACTTTTTTTCTATGCGTTTTTGATTTTTGGTTATACAATGTTTTTATACACAAGTGTAATGGCATATGCAACTATTTATCATTTTACAGCTATTCGCTATGAGCCAAACTTTATTATTGCACTAGGATCAGGACTAATCGGTGATAAAGTACCACCGCTTTTAGCTAGTCGTTTAGACGAGGCAGTACGGCAATATAAAAAATATGGTGAGCGACCTTACATTATCGTCTCAGGTGGTCAGGGAACAGATGAAAAAGTATCAGAAGCTTATGCCATGAAAAACTATATTATTGAAGTACATCAAATACCCACCCAAAAGATAATAATGGAAGATCAATCTATAAATACCGAACAAAATATGGCATTTTCAAAGGCAATTATGGATAGACATGCGCAAGGTGAAAATTACCGATCTTTATTTGTAACGAATAATTTTCATGTATTCCGTGCCAGTATATATGCCCGAAAGTCAAAACTTGATGCTCAAGGAGTTGGTTCAAAGACTGCCTTTTACTATGTTCCAAATGCTTTTACTAGGGAATTTATCGGTTTATTAGAAATGTATAAATGGGGTCATATATCTGTTTTTTTATTTATCACATTACTCGTAGGATTAATACTAAGAGCGTATGTGTAATCAATTTTAAACTGTCTTCCATATAATATTGGCAAGGCGGTTTTTTATAGTGCAAGGGGGGAAACGAATGTATGGACAATTATTAGCTGAACGAAATAAAGAGCGAATTGAATCCTTACTAAAGCTCACGCAAACTCAAGGTACATGGTTTGCACAAAACATCAAATTGCTAACATTTGAAGAAGTGCCATTAACAGCATTGCATAAAATGGTGTATCAAGTTGTGCACGGACTTCTAAAAAAAAATCAACAACGCCATTTACAAATTGTTCATCCAGAGCAGACGCAATCAATACAGGAAAATGTCTTAACGCTTTTAGCTGAGTATGATGATTTACTACGTGAAGCGATTCCACTCCCTATATATATTTTAATTTGGCAAATTTCTTCACTTGAGAAGTTAACCAATTGTATTGAGGTTGTTGACGATGTAATCGATGTATTGGAATGGTATTTTATCAATCAAGATGAGCAGCTTGAAGCATTTGATGAAGAAGATTTAGATCATGAGGTCATTATTGATTTATATAAAGAGGCAATCGAAGAACAAGATGCAGAAGCACAGTTTCAGCTCGGAGAATACTATAGTGCCAGCGATAGCTCCTGTTTTAAGCCTGAAAAATCTTTAAAGTGGTTAGAATTAGCCGCATCGCAGGATCATGCTGATGCTCAATATGCACTTGGTAATTTTTATTTTGAAGGTATAGGTGTACAGGAAAATTATTGCAGAGCTTTTTCATTGTATGAGGCAGCGGCAAACCAAGGGCATCCTGATGCTGCGAATAACTTGGCAGATATGTATTTTAACGGTGAAGGTGTATCAGAAAATTTGATACTTTCAAAGAAATGGTTTGACTTCGCTGCCAAGCAAGGTGTTGCTGAAGCTATGTTTACTCTTGGAATTATTTACGAGCAAGGTTTAGGTGTCGACATTGATGAGGAGCACGCATACTTCTATTATAAAAAATCTGCCGAAGCAGGCTATGTAGAAGCTCAATATAGGCTTGGAGGAATCTGTTTTGAAGGGCGATTAGGTCAACTGCGAGATGTAAATCGTGGATTATATTGGTATGAAAGAGCTGCAGAGCAATATCATGTTGATGCATTTTATGATTTAGGATTTATTTGGAGTCAAGGTTTAACCGGTATACGTAATATCGAGAAAGGAATTCATTGGTTTAAACAAGCTGCTCTTCAAGGAGATTCAGAGGCAAAATTACAGCTTGGGCATCTTTATAATAATGGAGAGGGTATACCTAGAAATGTGAAAGAAGCAATTAAATGGTACGGGCTGGCTGCAGAGGCAGGAATAGAAGAGGCGGCTGTTTTGCTGAATGAATTAAAAGGAATGTAAATTTTTCGTAAAAATTTTATAGTCATTTAGTTTCGATTATAGCTTCCGTTTTTATGAGTATAAAGAATGGTGTCAGTTGTTTTATTTAGGTATATAATAATACATGAAACTAACGGTAAAAATATTAATATAGTGAAGGGATAATAAAGACAAAGGGAAAATAAACAAAAAATAAGCAAAAGAAACATTAGTTGATGCAATTTAGCTGCCAAAAGATATTGTGGTAGCTTTTTTACTGCATTAAGTCAATAGTTTGGCTATAGGGACTTTTTATACAATTAATGGTAAAAAATGTATATCAGAAAATTGACAGCTATTTTAAAAATGTATAAGGTATATGAGTGATTTTGAAAAGAGCAGTTGATGCTATGGCTAAATGCTTTTTAGCAACTAAACAGTAATTAATCTAAGGTACTTATAAACCTATTCTCTTACATTTTGTAATATATATTTTTGTAAACAGAATTGGATTTTCTCAGCTTTGCAAAAGTACACGTGAAAGAGGGAAAATGTGTGATTTTTCAAAAAAAGAGAAAGACAGCAATGATAGACCTTCAGCAATATGTTGTAAAAATGGATGTTTCTAATTGCAAGTCAATGGTCAAGCAAATAGAAATGCTAAATTTAACAAAGCAGGACTTACAATATTTAAAAGCCTTTCAGCCATTTGTTGTAGACAATATTAATGACATAGTAGATAGATTTTATAGAATGATAGGGACTGAGCATGATTTAGTAAGTATTATTAATAATCACAGTTCTGTAGAAAAATTAAAAGTCACGCTAGGTCGCCATATTATTGAAATGTTTAATGGCACAATTGATGATGAATTTTATCAGAGACGTACTAATATTGCCAAAGTACATGTTCATATTGGTTTAAGAACGCAATGGTATATTTGTGCTTTCCAAGATTTATCATTATCATTCATTGACTTAGTGGAAGAATACATTCATCATCCCAAAGATCAGTTTAATACAATACGGTCCATTTCTAAAATTTCAAACTTCGAGCAGCAATTAGTATTAGAAGCCTTTGAAAATACTGTTGAGCGGCACAAAGAGAATATGGAACGACAAAAGGAAGCAGTAGAGAAGGAAATCATAGCGTCTACAGAAAGCCTTGCTTCAATATCTAATGAAACAAATAACTCATTTCATCGAATAAGCAAGCAATCCGATGAAATTAAACAGTTTGCAAAAAACTCACTTTTAGTGTCGGCGATGGCTGAGAAGCAGGCATTAGAGGGACGAGAACGAATAAAGAGTCAATCACAAAATATGTGTAATATTATTGATTTGCTGAAGGATATAACAGAGAATATAGAACAGTTGACTGGTATGTCAAAAGAAATGGAATCAATTATGAGTGTGGTTACGACTATTGCCAACCAGACCAACTTGTTAGCTTTAAACGCAGCTATAGAAGCAGCCCGTGCTGGAGAAGCGGGTAAAGGCTTTAATATAGTTGCAGATGAGGTTCGAAAACTATCGATTCAAACAAAAGATTCTGTGACTTCAGTAGCCATGTTGTTACAAAAAACAAATGAACGGACAGATAAGTTAACACACTCTCTTAATAATATTCAAGAAGAGGTCATATCTGGTAAGGAAAATATGGTTCAAACAGAAGGGCAATTCACGAAAATATTAGAATCGATGACAGAAGCAAAAGAGCAGAATGATAGTATGGAAAAAGAAGTTTTAACAATAGCGGAGATTCTTAATGAGTTGGGAGTTGCCTTTGAAGAAGTAACAAATTCAGCTGAGAAATTAGCAAATGTTGCCCAACACTTAAATTAATTCATAGCAAGTATAGTATTTATTGTGGCAACTGAAGATCTACAGCCTGTAAACACTATAAAAACCATTAATATGTGTAAATTAATGGTTCTGAAGGCGATATATAGGTTATGCAATTTTGCAAGCTGATGACCGAGATTTAAGGTTAAAAGTATTTTTTGTATTATTATGGAAAAATACATACTTTAGTCATAGAAATGGAGCTATCCTAACCACTGGATAGCTCCATTTTTGCTAAATTTGTAAAGGATTTAGCGTAATTTTCAATAAAAAGAGTTTATACTAAAGGAAGACAACAAAAATTAGGGGCGGTTAATATGGAAACAGTGGTTGTATTAGGCGGCGGAATTACGGGTTTATGTACGATGCATTATTTGCAGCGTCAAGTGAAGGAGAAAAATTTAGATGTAAAGCTTGTGCTTGTTGAAAAAAATACATATCTAGGTGGTAAGCTGCACTCTGCTCACGAACATGGATTCATTATGGAAACAGGGGCAGATTCAATTGTAGCTCGTCATAAAGGTGTTATGGAACTGATTGAAGAGCTTAATTTTGAGCAAGATTTGGTATACAACGAAACTGGGATTTCCTATATATACACAAATAATGAGCTCCATGCCATTCCGGCAGATTCGACGTTCGGCATTCCAATGAGCCTACACTCTCTGGAGGAAAGCACACTTGTATCCGAAGAAGGTAAAAAAGAAGCATTAAAGGATTTGACAATGCCGAATGCGGGCTTTACAAAGGATAGCTCTATCGGAGAATTTTTAACGTATTATTTAGGCGAGGAGCTTGTACAAAACCAAATAGCGCCAGTACTTGCAGGAGTGTATTCAGGAGATTTACATCAATTATCGATAGCCTCCACTTTACCTTATTTAATTGATTATAAAAATGAGTACGGTAGTATCATTAAAGGTTTTGATGCAAATCGAGAACAATTTGTAAAAGCCGCTAATAAAAAGTTTATTTCGTTTAAAAATGGTTTATCGTCTTTAATTGATCGTCTTGAAGAAACGTTAACTGATGTAGAAATTATTAAGGGAATTACCATTACAAGTGTCAACAAGCAGGAAGATCACTACACTGTTACTTTGGCAGATGATACGGTTATTAAAGCAGATCATGTTGTTTTAGCATTACCTAATGAAGCTGTACAGAGCTTATTAAAGGATGATACATTGAACCGTTATTTTGAACAGTTCAATACTGCCTCAGCCATTACGATTTATTTAGGATTTGATGTACCCGATAATAGATTACCAGCTGATGGAACAGGCTTTATTGTGTCACATAATTCGGATGTAATCTGTAATGCAGCGACATGGACAAGCCGCAAGTGGAAGCATACTTCAGCAAATGAGCAATTACTTGTTCGACTCTTCTATAAAAGTATTAACCCTGCGTATGAGAAGTTACGTAGGATGACAGATGAAGAATTAGCGGTTGTTGCCTTAGAGGATGTAAGAAAAAGCTTGGGAATTGAAGAAAAGCCAAATGTCGTGAATGTGAGTAGATGGATTGATCAAATGCCGAAATATGATTTAGCTCATCGTGAGGCATTACAGGGTTTATTACAAGAGCTCGAAACAAACTATCCGAATTTATCCATTGCTGGCTGCTCTTATTTTGGTGTAGGTATAGGTGCTTGTATTCAAAACGGTAAAAAAATAGGGGAGGATATTGCTGAAAAACTCTCTTAATTGCAGAATATAAGACAAAAAATTATATTTTTCGTTTGAAATATCCTTTGTTACGTGAAATAGTCTTGACTCAAACGTTTGTTAACGATATGATTCTTTTAATTATTTAAAAAATTCATACTAAATTCTTATCAAGAGAAGCTGAGGGACTGGCCCTATGATGCTTCAGCAACCAACTTTTTGTCAGGTGCTAAATCCAGAAGACCCTATGGTCGAAGATGAGAAGGAACAAAATTACGAAACGTAAAAGCCTTCTTTGTGTTAAAGAAGGCTTTTTTATTATAGAAAAATAGGAAGAGGGGCTAGTTTTATGGGATTGCTTGAAAAGTTAAAAACGCATGTTCTGACAGCAGATGGTGCAATTGGTACGGTATTATACGGCTATGGCTTGGAGTACTGTCATGAGGAAATGAATGTTCAAAGACCAGAATTAATTGAAAAGATTCATAGAGAGTATATCGTAGCTGGAGCCGACATTATTCAAACAAATACTTATGGAGCGAATGCCATAAAATTAGCACGCTATGGATTAGAATCGCGTGTTCAGCAGTTTAATGAAGCTGCTATTACAATTGCAAAGCGAGCCGCTGCAGATGGCGGTCAATTTGTTTTAGGAACTATCGGAGGAATTCGAGGCATCCGAAAAAGCGATGCAACGTTAGAAGAAATTTTAGCGACTGTGGAAGAGCAAGCAACTGTATTACTTGCAGGGAATCCAGACGGCCTTTTACTTGAAACCTATTATGATTTTGAAGAATTAACAGCGACATTAAAAATGCTTCGAGTAAAAACCAAGTTGCCAATCATTGCGCAAGTTTCAATGCATGAACCGGGAGTATTGCAAAATGGTAAGAGTTTAAATAACGCTCTACATGAGCTTGAAGCGCTTGGAGCTGATATTGTAGGTGTTAACTGTCGTTTAGGTCCATTCCATACGATTCAAGCATTTGAAGGTGTAGAGCTTCCTGAGAAGGCATTTATGTCAGCATATCCAAATGCATCTCTTCTAGACTTAGAAGACGGCCGAGTGGTTTATGAGTCTGAGACAGACTATTTTGGTCGAGCAGCTGTAGCACTTCGAGATCAAGGTGTACGTTTAATAGGCGGTTGCTGTGGTACGACGCCAAAGCATATTGCTGCAGCAAAAAAATACTTAGAGGAGCTGTCTCCGGTAGAAGAAAAATTAGCGAAGCCAGAAAAAGTAGAGATTGTACGTGAGGCAGAACCATCAAGATTTGAGCCTCTGCATATAAAAGTAAAACGTCAACGCTCGGTTATTGTAGAGTTGGATACACCAAGACATTTAGAAATCGATGGCTTTATTAAAGGTGCTAAAAAATTATATGAGGCAGGCGCAGATGTGGTTATGATGGCGGATAATTCACTTGCATCTCCAAGAATAAGCAATGTGGCAATGGGCGCATTACTGAAAGAAACACATGGGGTACGCCCGCTAACACATATTACATGTCGAGATCGTAATTTAATTGGTCTGCAATCCCATTTAATGGGCTTAAATGCACTAGGAATTCATGATATATTAGCGGTGACTGGAGATCCAACAAAGGTTGGCGATTTCCCAGGAGCAACAAGTGTTTATGACGTATCATCAATGGAGCTAATACAATTAATCAAACAGTTAAATGAGGGTGTATCATTTTCAGGGAAGCCGCTACGTCAAAAGGCAAATTTCTCTGTAGCCGCTGCGTTTAATCCAAATGTACGTGTATTAGACCGAGCTGTATCTCGATTAGAAAAGAAAATTGAGCATGGGGCAGATTATTTTATTTCACAGCCAGTCTATACAAAGGAAAAAATTGTAGAAATTTATGAGGCAACAAAGCATTTAGAAGTACCAATCTATATAGGAATTATGCCAGTAACGAGCTATAAAAGTGCGGAGTTCTTACATCATGAAGTACCAGGCATTAAATTATCTGAAGAAGCATTAGCACGTATGAAGGCTTGTGGTGAGGATAAGGAACGCGCAACGCTTGAAGGAATTGCAATTGCTAAGGAATTAGTGGAGGTAGCTGCACAATACTTCAATGGTATTTATCTTATTACACCGTTCCTACGCTATGATATGACGCTAGAACTAATGAAATTTATTGAGCAATTGGATGAACAAAAAAGAGGGGTAAGTATAAATGGCTAAGCATTTGATTGAAGAGCAACTAGAGAAACGAATTTTAATTCTTGATGGCGCAATGGGGACAATGCTACAAAATGAAAACTTATCAGCTGAGGATTTCGGTGGCGAGGAATATGATGGCTGTAATGAGAATCTTGTACTAACTAGACCTGATGTGCTTGAAAAGGTTCATAGAAAATATCTGGAGGCAGGAGCAGATATTATTTGCACGAATACATTTGGAGGTACTCCTCTTGTATTAAATGAATATGATCTGGGAGCAAAGGCAGAGGAAATCAATAAACGTGCTGTGGATATAGCACGTAAGGCAGTGGATGATTTTTCTACCTCTGATTGGCCACGTTTTGTAGCAGGAGCGATGGGACCTACTACAAAAACCCTATCAGTTACAGGTGGAATTACCTTTGATGAGCTAGAGGAAAATTTTTATGTACAGGCAATGGCGTTAATTGAAGCTGGTGCAGATGTATTGTTGCTAGAAACCAGCCAGGATATGCTCAATGTTAAGGCGGGTACTTTAGGAGTATCTCGCGCATTTGAAGCGACTGGCAAAGAGCTTCCTGTGATGATATCAGGAACAATTGAACCGATGGGAACGACACTTGCAGGGCAATCCATAGATGCATTCTACATTTCTATCGAGCATATTAAACCATTATCCGTAGGTTTGAACTGTGCGACAGGTCCAGAGTTTATGACGGACCATATTCGTTCATTAGCAGAGCTTTCAACGGGTTATATAAGCTGCTACCCGAATGCAGGCTTACCTGACGAGGAAGGCTGCTACCATGAATCACCAGAGTCGCTGTCACAAAAGCTAAAAGGCTTTGCTGAAAAGGGCTGGTTGAACATTGTAGGAGGCTGCTGTGGAACAACACCTGCACATATTGCTGCTATTCGTGAGGTACTAAAAGAGGAAAAGCCGCGCCAATTACCAGAGGCAACGCATGGCCATGTAGTATCAGGTATCGAGCCATTAGTGTATGACGATTCTATGCGTCCATTATTTATTGGCGAACGTACAAATGTAATTGGTTCTCGAAAGTTTAAAAACCTAATTATTGATGGGAAATTTGAGGAAGCCGCAGAAATTGCTCGTGCACAAGTGAAGAATGGTGCCCATGTTATTGATATATGTTTAGCAAATCCTGATCGCGATGAACTAGCCGATATTCGTGGTTTTATGCAGGAGGTTGTGAAAAAAGTTAAGGTACCTCTCGTGATTGACTCAACTGATGAAAAGGTTATCGAAGAAGCACTTAAATTTTCGCAAGGGAAAGCTATTATCAACTCCATCAATTTAGAGGATGGAGAAGAGCGCTTTGATGCAGTGTTACCGCTTGTAAAAAAATATGGTGCCTCCTTGGTTGTCGGAACGATAGATGAGCAAGGCATGGCGGTTGATCGACATCGTAAGCTAGAAATTGCTGAACGTTCCTATAACTTGTTAACAGAAAAATGGGGACTTGCACCAGAAGATATTATCTTTGACCCATTAATGTTCCCAGTAGGTACAGGAGATGAGCAATATATTGGTTCTGCTCTAGAAACAATTGAAGGAATTCGACTCATCAAAGAAAAAATGCCACGTACATTAACAGTACTTGGTGTCAGTAATATCTCGTTTGGATTACCGCCTGTTGGTCGTGAGGTATTAAATGCAGTTTATCTCTATCATTGTACACAGGCAGGCTTAGACTATGCCATTGTGAATACTGAGAAGCTGGAGCGCTATGCTTCCATTCCAGAAGAGGAAATTAAGCTTGCAAATGATTTATTATTCAATACGAATGATGAAACACTAGCCGTATTCACAGATTTTTATCGTGATAAAAAGAAGGAAAAAACAGAGGCTGACATCCCTAAAACAGTGGAAGGTCGTTTAGCTTACTATATTTTAGAGGGAACAAAAGAGGGGCTGATAGAGGATCTGGAAGCTGCTCGTGATATATTTGAAGCACCTCTTGATATTATTAATGGACCATTAATGAGTGGGATGGCTGAGGTTGGTCGATTATTTAATAATAATCAGCTTATCGTTGCGGAAGTATTACAATCTGCTGGTGTTATGAAGGCTGCTGTTGCTCACTTGGAGCAATTTATGGAGAAAAATGAAGAGAGTGCTGGCAAAGGGAAGATGGTGCTCGCAACAGTCAAAGGCGATGTGCATGATATTGGGAAAAACCTAGTTGATATTATTTTAAGCAATAACGGCTATAAGGTGGTTGACCTTGGCATCAAAGTAACTCCTGCTCAATTAATTGAAGCAGTTCGAAAAGAGAAACCGGACTTTATCGGGCTTTCAGGTTTACTTGTAAAATCAGCACAGCAAATGGTAATTACGGCTCAGGATTTCAAAGAAGCGGGGATTGACGTACCGATATTAGTAGGCGGAGCAGCATTATCTCGACGTTTTACAGAAACTAAGATTGCAGATGAATATGATGGACCTGTCATCTATTCAAAGGATGCGATGCAAGGATTAGAGCAGGCAAATCTTTTAATGGGTTCAGAAACACGTGCAGATTTCTTAGCTGAAATTGAGGAGTCACGTAAAAAACGTATAGAAGCAGATGAGAAACGAGCGGCTCGCCCTGCAAAAGAAATAGCTATAAAGCCTGCTCGTACAGTAAAAGAAGCACCTGTATTTTTACCAGCTGATTTAAGACGACATGTGAAGAAGGAATATGCTGTATCGCATTTATACCCTTATGTAAATATGCGCACTTTACTTGGTCACCACTTGGGTTTAAAGGGGCAAGTGCAGCAATTACTTGAGACGGGAGATGCAAGAGCAACAGAATTAAAGGATTTAGTGGACGATTATTTAAAAAGTGACTTGTTGAAACCGTCTGGCATGTATCAATTTTTCCCTGCACAAGCAGATGGAGATGATGTAATTGTCTATGATCCAGCAGACAATAAAACAGAAATTGAGCGTTTTACCTTCCCACGTCAGCAAGTGGAACCATTTTTATGCCTTGCAGATTTCCTAAAAACGGTTGAGAGTGGAGAAATGGACTATATTGCCCTAATGGTTGTTACAGCAGGACAGGGGGTAATGGCAAAGGCGCGTGAGTTAAAGGATGATGGGAAATTCCTTGAAAGCCATGCATTACAATCTACAGCACTTGAATTAGCAGAGGGCTTTGCAGAAAGAATGCATCAGGAAATTCGTGACCAATGGGGCTTCTCGGATGCCACAGACTTTACAATGCGTGATCGTTTTGCTGCCAAATATCAAGGGCAACGCTTCTCATTCGGCTATCCTGCATGTCCAAATTTAGAGGATCAAGAGAAGTTGTTTGGCCTATTAAAACCGGAAGATATTGGTGTTCATTTAACTGAAGGCTTTATGATGGAACCAGAGGCTTCTGTTTCTGCGATTGTCTTTGCACATCCTGATGCTCGCTATTTTAATGTGTAATGTTAAATAAGAAATTTATGAAATATAGAAGTAAAGATTACAAACTATCATAATTGATTGAGGGATGTGAACATGATGATACGCTTCATGGAGGACAAAGATATACCTGAGGTTTTAGACATCTACAACGATATTATTTTAACGAGTAAGGCTGTTTATCGTTACGAAACGCAATCGTTAGAGGAGAAAATGCAATGGTTTAAGGACCAACAGGCTTCTGATAATCCTCTACTTGTCTTTGACGAGAATGGTGTAGTAGCAGGCTTTGCTACTTATAGTCAGTTCCGTCCTTATCCTGGATATAAGCATACGATGGAGCACTCTGTGTATGTGCATAAGGATCATTATCAAAAGGGAATTGCTACTAAGCTAATGCATGAGCTTATTCGAATTGCAGGGGAGCAGGGTGTGAAAACACTTGTAGCAGGCATTGATGGTGATAATATTGGCAGTATTAAAGCACATGAAAAATTAGGCTTTGAATATGCAGGCACAATAAAGAATGCAGGCTATAAATTTGAACAATGGCTGGATCTGGTGTTTTATCAGCTTCATTTATCTGGACCTAAATAAAAGGATATGACAAATGTCATATCCTTTTTATGATGTTTGCGTCTGTTGCTAGATTATGCTCATGTTTTATGATGAGGTCATAAGGAAAAAAGAAAAGAGGGAGTAAACAATGGCAACAGATAAAGAAAAAACAAAAAAACTGCGCCAAGATGTAGCGCCATTTGCGAAATCAGATTCAGCAAAAAGTATTTTTCAAATGATCAATACGATTGTACCGTTAATCGCACTATGGATTGCTGGATATATGTTAGTAGATGTTTCACCATGGTTAACAGCGGGATTAAGTGTTATCTCAGCAGGGTTTGTCGTAAGGGCATTTATAATTTTCCACGACTGTACACACGGTTCATTTTTCAAAAGTAAAAAGGCAAACGACGGGGTTGGTTTTTTAACTGGAGTGTTAACATCATTCCCATATGAAAAATGGAAGCGTGAGCATACAATTCACCATGCAACAAGCTCGAACTTAGACAAGCGTGGTATTGGTGATATTGATATGATGACAGTAGAGGAATATTTACAGGCTTCTAAAGGTCAACGTTTATGGTACCGTTTTTATCGTAATCCATTTGTTATGTTTGGGTTAGGTCCATTATATATGGTATTAGTATTAAACCGTTTTAATCGTAAGGATGCAAAACAGAAGGAACGTCTTAATACTCATGTAACAAATGTTGTAATTGCAGGACTTTGTGCAACATTAATTTATACGATGGGTTGGCAGGCATTTTTACTGGTACAGGGTGTAACATTATTCATTGCTGGAGCTCTAGGAATTTGGTTATTCTATATTCAACATACGTATGAAGATTCTTATTTTGAACATGATTCGGAATGGGATTACGTAAAGGCTGCTGTTGAAGGAAGCTCGTATTATAAATTGCCAAAGCTATTACAATGGGTTACAGGGAATATTGGTTTCCACCATGTCCACCATTTAGCTCCGCGTGTACCGAACTATAATCTTGAAAAAGCGCATAATGAAACACCACCACTGCATACTGCAACAACGATTACATTGCGTACAAGCTTAGAATCATTGCGCTACAAATTATATGATGAAGATCAAGGGAAGTTTATATCGTTTAAAGACGTTAATGAAATCATTAAGCGAAAAGCAAAAGGCAGTATCGCCGCTTAGTAGAAATTTTAGCCATCTCTTCTAAAGGGATGGCTGTTTTACTTAAATAGTGCTACCCATATCATGATAGGCATAGGAAAGCCATGCACAGGCATAAAATTAATTTTCTTGTTATAATAAGGGAAAAGTAGGAAAGAGCGTGAGATTATGTTGAGGAAATGGCACAGTATTATTCCGAATAGTCCGATGCTCAGTATATATTTATGGATTATTTTCTGTTTCCTACCGTTTTTCTTTATTTTTAGAAAATCCTCCTATTTAGAAATATCGATAGGAATTACATTTTTAATGCTATATTTTATTTTTTATCGGTTTTCTATGAATTCGAAAAACGGCCTTGTTTATATGTGGATTAGCTTTGAAATGGTCATTAATATCGTGATGACAATATTGTATGGCTATGTGTATCTATCAATTTTCACAGCGTTCTTCATTGGTAATATTCGTAGACCGGTTGGCTTTTATATTATGTATGGGTTACATATTGGCTTTACGGTTATTTCGACAGGTGCTGGTTTCTTTGTGGAGCTGCACTTATTTTTATCACAACTACCGTTTGTTGTGCTAACGATTTTAGCAGTCGTACTTCTTCCGCTAACGATCTATTCAAAAAACAAACGTGAAAATTTAGAGGGCCAGCTAGAAACGGCTAATGAGCGAATTGCTGAGTTAATTGTTTTTGAGGAACGACAACGTATTGCCCGAGATTTACATGATACACTAGGTCAAAAATTATCCATGATTGGCTTAAAAAGTGACCTAGCTTCAAGACTAATTGACCGAGATCCGCAACAGGCTTTAATAGAGATTAAAGACATTCGTCAAACAGCAAGTATTGCATTGAAAGAGGTTCGTGAATTAGTTTCTGATATGAGAACAACAAAATTTGAGGATGAGCTGATGCGCATTTCTCAAATATTGCGGGCAGCAGAAATGGAATTTATTTTTGATGGGGATAAAGAGACATTACAAGTGCCGCCACTTGTAGAAAACGTTTTATCTATGTGTTTAAAAGAGGCAGTAAATAATGTCATCAAACACAGCGGTGCTACTAAATGTGAAATTGCTTTTCATCAAAACTTTAAAGAGGTGTACTTGGTAGTTCGTGATAATGGACAAGGAATTACGAAAAAGCAAGCATGGAAGACAGGAAATGGATTAAACGGAATGCGTGAACGTTTAGAGTTTATAAACGGCTCCTTTAAAATTGAAAGCGAGAAGGGCACCACACTAACGGTGTCGATTCCAGTGGCAATTACGCATCAGAAGGTCAAGGAAAACCTGAAGAACATATAGAAAAGAGGCTTGTGACATGATCCGAATTGTAATTGCTGAAGATCAGGGTATGCTATTAGGCGCACTTCGCTCTTTACTTAGTATGGAAGATGATATGGAAGTCGTCGGCTTAGCCAAAAATGGGGAGGAAGCATTGACACTTGTAGCTGAACATCAGCCTGATATTTGTATTATGGATATTGAGATGCCGGTGAAAACTGGACTTGACGCTGCAGAGGAAATGCATAGCTCTGGATTTGATTGTAAAGTAATTATATTAACAACATTTGCAAGACCAGGTTATTTTGAGCGTGCTAGAAAGGCTAGTGTCCGAGGGTATCTGCTAAAGGATAGCCCTATAGAGGAATTGGTCAATGCTATCCGTATTATTATGGACGGTAAAAGAATTTATGCACCTGAACTAGTCGATTTTGTTTATGAGGATGATAGTGAAAATCCTTTAACTGAGCGTGAAAGTCAGGTATTGACACTAGTTGCAGAGGGCAAGACTACAAAAGAGATTGCTGCTGAATTATTTTTATCAGCAGGAACTGTTCGCAATTATATATCAACTATTTTAGAAAAATTAAATGTTGGTAATCGAATTGAAGCTATCGCGCGTTTTAAGGAAAAAGGGTGGAATAAATAACACTATGGAAAAACTAAATGGTCAAAGGACTCTTTGTGAATACTACTAAGTCAAAATGAAGGTGATTTCCGTTCCAGGCTACTCGCTTTGCCGCTGACGCTTCGCTTTCGCGCAGAGCAAGGCTT
>NZ_JBYTBB010000059.1:28237-35462 GCF_058788755.1 Lysinibacillus sp. FW301-JW8 | reverse complement strand
AAGCGGCTCATCGGACGCCCCCAGGAAAGCACTCAGTCGGAACGGAGATCAACCCCTCGTTTTGAAAAAGAGCTATACTTTTTAATTTGTCACCTTGATTTCATTGACATAATAGTATTTCAACAACATGAAGAGCTGTCAGCAGACAGCTCTTAGTTTGCTACAGACCACTCTACATGATCTAAAAATTTATATACATCCTCATATACTTTATCACGCTCTTTATCTAGCGTAATAATGTGACCGGAATTTTCATACCAGATAATCTCTTTATCATCTGTTTTTACTGTATTTAGGATAAAAGGTGCACTCTCTTGATATAGGTCATCATCTAAAGAACCTTGCATGACTAATGTTGGTGCCTGAATTGTTGATAATTCTTCTCGAGTTTCAGTAGTTAAACGTGTCACTCCATCTAATGAATCTTTAGGAGTAATACGAAGCTCATGTAATTCTGAAATAATTTGATCCTTTGATTTATTTTCAAAGTGTTTATATAAACGAGCATAATGGTATAAACGAGTAAATAAGCCTTTTGAGTTATCACGTGTAATTGGTGCACACATGGCAACACACGCTTTTACTGGAAAATTCTCAGCTACTTTTAATGAGAATACGCCACCAAGTGAAATTCCTACTACAGCAATTTCTTCATAGCCTTTACTTTGTAGGAAGTTATAACCTTCCACAACATCGTTCCACCAATCCTCTGGTTTTGTTTCTAATAATGCTTCTGGCTCTACACCATGCCCACTATATATTGGTGCATGAACGGTATAACCACGTTTGGATAAAAATTCTCCTAGCTTTTTAACATCTTTTGTGCTACCTGTAAATCCATGCAGTAATAGTACGGCTTTTTTGCCTCCCTCGATTGTTAGAGGTTGTGGCTTTATAAACTTCATTTTATAGTATCCCCTTCACGGAAATTTGTAATTGTGTATTTTATGTGTCTATCTTAACACCCTTTATTAATAATGTACAATTTATAGTTTTTATCATATTGATGCATTTTACGCATTAACGATGTTAGGTTAAAACGTATTAAATCGCCTTTTCTTCATACTTTAAAAGTGCAAAATTTGGATTCGGTTATTTTCAGTACGAATTCTTTTTAATATTTTTTATGTTACCTATACTTCCTACTCTTTTCTCGTTATAATGCAGTTAGCTCAAAAAATACGGAAATAGAGGTGTTGAGGAAATGGAGTGGCAACAATTAGAGTATTTTGCAACAGTTGCAAAGCTTGAGCATATGACACGTGCTGCGGAAGCATTAGCGATTTCTCAACCAGCATTAAGCCGTTCAATTTCAAAACTTGAAGAAGAATTAGGAGTTCCTTTATTTGACCGTCAAGGGCGTTCCATTATGCTCAACCGATACGGGGAACTTTTTTTGTATCGAGTTCAACGTATGCGCAAGGAATATGAAAAAGCAGTTTTAGAATTACAGGAGCTCAATAATCCTGAGCTTGGTGATGTATCACTAGGTTTTCTACATACTCTTGGAACTAGCATTGTACCAGATTTAATCCGTGCTTTTCGTCTACAGCACCCCCATATCCGCTTTCACTTTACTCAAAATTACTCTCACTCACAACTTAAGCAATTACTGGCAGGAGAACTAGACATCTGCTTACTGGCAGCAATTGACACAGAACCTCCTGTTTGCTGGAGAGAGTTGTGGCGTGATGAGCTTTTTATCATGGTGCCTATCGATCATCCGTTTGCTCATCGCAAAAGCATCAAAATGAAAGAACTGGAACAAGAAAATTTCGTTCTGATGAAAAAGGGTTATGCATTACGTAGAACGGCAGATCGTTTGTTAAATGCCGCTGGAATTAAACCAAAAATTACGTACGAAGGTGATGAAGTATCAACAATTGCAGGTTTTGTGGGGGCTGGACTTGGTGTCTCTTTACTGCCTGATGACGAAGACTTAAATCCTAAAAAATTAGCTAAAATTCGTGTGGAAGATATGGTCTGTGAACGTATCATCGGGATGGCATGGATTGAAAATCGCTATCTCCCGCCTTCAGCAAGACAATTCCAACAGTTTGTTTTTGATTTTTATGAGAAAAGATAAAAAATAAGCGACAGGTTGCATAAGTCAACCCGCCGCTTTTTATTTACTTTCCAATATATTTTACTCGATATGAATAAATATCTGAAAAATCACCGTCAACCTCAAAAAGTCCTTTCTTTGCTAGAGCTTTCAAGCGATTTTCGATAAATTCTTCATTTAAATAATCATCTATTGCACCAATTGTCTCACCAATGATGCGGACTGGCAGCAACCATTCTTCATTCTGGTGAACATGTACTCTTTTTGCGCACTCGATTATAATCGCATCTAATGCATCTTCCTCTACATGCACAATACCATCTTTCCATATACGTAGTGTACTTTGGTGGTGTTTCAGGTTCTCCCATTCCTTTGCAAGTCGCTGACATTCATTAATAGAAAATCGTCTTGCCTCTGGACGAAGCTTCATAAACATTTCTGATGAAAGCTCCCCTGTATGACGTATCATCATATTGGGTTGGATGCGTTTCAAGCCTTCTGTGGCATCTATTCCATAGACCATACTGCACTTGTTGATAAACTCACTCATAACATAGCGTAGACCAATCTCTTCGTGTGTATTTTGGCTATACCAAACCCAGACATCTACATCACATGGTAATCTGTCTATTTTTTTCATCCAATCTTGATGAAAATCCTCATACAATTCAAACTCTTCATGATCCCTAAAAACAACGGCTTTAAGCCAATTTTGTCGTTCTTCAAGGTTATTCAGAGGACCAATCGAGAACACATCATTAATACAAATCACTGACTCATCACGTTGTAAATGGTTTTGTCGGATCGCATGTTTTATGGAACCTTGTGTAGATAAGCTAAAGGTGATATGTAAAATTGCCATGAACAATTCCCCCTTCTACTGTTTACTCAGTGCAATTTTAATGCCAATAAAGGTAAAGATAACACCCTGCACCATATTTAATCTTTTCGCAATTGCAGGCTTCCCTATAATCACTTTTCTTACTTTACTAGCAAAAATACTAAATACTGAAAATAGGAAAAGTGCTTGACTTAAAAAGATAATACCCAAAATAAGCATCTGTAAAGCCACATGACCTTTGGATGGATTTACAAACTGTGGCAATAGTGCTAAGAAAAATAAGGAGACCTTTGGATTTAATATATTCATTAAAATTCCTTTTCTATATAATGCTACGTAGGCCTGGGCATTTTGCTGGTCCAATGTGAATGGATCGCCCTTCGCTCGAAATGATTGCCACGCTAAATATAGTAAATATGCCGCACCCGCAAATTTCACAATAGAGAAAATAACAGTCGATTGATAAATAATGGCTGATATACCAAGTACAGCAGCGCCAATATGTACAAGCAAACCTGTACATAATCCAAACGAAGTAACAATACCTGCCTTTTTGTCCTGTGTAATGCTTTGTGCTAAAACAAATAAGTTATCTGGTCCTGGCATTAATGTTAATATAATTGCTGCTCCTAAAAAAGCTAATAATGTTGAAAGCTCCAATAATACTTCCCCTTCTCTCCATTACTTTCAACCATTCCCAAAATGGTTTTATTGTCATTATACTACATGACATTACTGTCATCTGATGTTAGTTTATGACTTTATCATGAATTTTGGAAGAAAAAAATTATTCATTCAATAATGCTCGTTAATGCAATACTTTTCTCCCTCAATATCTTATAATGAACATAACCAAATTGAAACAAGGTGCATTGTTTTAAAGGAAGAGGTGTTTGTCGATGGCAGTAAGTGATATTGTGGAGCAATATGAAGACGAGCATGGGAGCGTCTATTATAAAATGAAAACACATGACATTGAAGTGCGTGCTACACAAACTACAGGATTAGCACCTGTAATTACCTATTGGATGGGTGCTAAAGAAATTACGGACGATATTCGTAGTTTACGCTTCAGTCCTCGTCCCCCCTCAAGCTATATCCAAGATTATGAGGAATTTCAAGCATTGCTCTATACGAAGGAGCAGCGTGCCATCAACCAGTTATATGAACAAATGAGCATTAAACCCAAAAATATGTCTTCGGGGAAACAGATACTATGGAGCTTCTTTGTAATCGTCATTGCTATGCTCCCGCTACTAATCGCCGTTTGGTGGTTCAAGTAATTGTAGATAACTATGTTTAATTCTCGTTTGCTCACCATTCCCTTCTCATTTATTCAAAACTTTCTATTAACTTTCCTATTCAGCTTGACAGTGACAAAGAAGTAGTGCATTCTTTAGTCAATTACAAAAAAACTGAACTTCTTTATCAAGCATATTAATATACTAAAACGCACGAAGACTAGTACTTAGCAACTACTTGATTAGAGAGCAATGTCCATAGGCTGAAAGGCATGCACAAGAAAGACTAATGAACCTCCTTTGTGAATCGTCCTAGCCAAACTAGGCGCAGTCTCAAGCGTTATGAGTAAAGTGGAATGTCAATGATGTTCAATGTAGGTGGTACCACGGAAAGCAAGCCTTTTCGTCCTAGTTTCTAGGATGAAAGGCTTTTTTTATTGTAAAAGTTCGGAGTGACATAAACTTTGTGTCTACTAAAAGAATAATTTAGAGGAATGATGAAGGGGGAAAAGACGTGGAAAGAAAAAGAATTGTCGTCAAAATTGGAAGCAGCTCCTTAACCAACGCAAAAGGTGAAATTGATAAAATACGTTTAATGGATCATGTTCAAGCAATTGCTGAGTTAAAAAAATACGGTCATGAAGTATTAATTGTATCTTCAGGCGCAGTGGCAGCAGGTTTTAAACAGCTCGGCTACCCTTCACGTCCTGTAACAGTAAAAGGAAAGCAGGCCGCTGCAGCGGTTGGGCAAAGCTTACTCATACAAACCTACATTGCTTTATTTGGCATTTATGATATTGTACCTGCTCAAGTTTTATTAACACGTACTGATTTTTCAAAAAAAGAACGTTATAAAAACGCTTGTGCCACATTTGAGGAATTACTTGAGCGCTCTATACTGCCTATTATTAACGAAAATGATACAGTCTCTGTCAGTGAACTAACCTTTGGTGATAACGACATGCTATCGGCCCTTGTTAGTGGTCTGGTACATGCCGATCAACTCATCATATTAACAGATATCAATGGGTTGTATAACTCCAATCCTATTAAAAATCCTCAAGCTAAACGCATTGATCGCTTAACAGAGGTATCCGATGAAATGCTGGGCTTTGCAGACGGATCAGGCTCTAAGGTTGGTACAGGTGGTATGGAATCCAAGTTGCTCGCAGCTAGATCCGCCTTAAATGCTGGTGTCAAGGTATTTATTGGAACTGGACACGGTGCGAATAAGCTTGTCGATATTCTAGAAGGACATGGAGATGGCACATATGTTGAGCATGATGCACTTGCGGTTCTAACAAATAACAAACAGTGGATTGCACTCACGGAAGTATCTGGTAAAATTTTTATAGATAGTGGTGCAGAGCATGCGTTATTAGCTAATGGGAAAAGTTTACTGCCTGCTGGTGTCAGTTATGTGGAAGGTGATTTCGAGAAAGGCGATGTTGTAGAGGTTTATAGTGAAAAGGGATTGCTTGGTCGCGGTGAGGTATTATACTCTTCCCTTGAGTTAGCACATGCAATGGGAAAACGCACAGCTGAGTTAACAAACTACCCAATTGAGGTTATTCATCGAGATAAATGGCTAAAAATTCAAACAAATTAAGGAGGAATTTACATGACTAGTGAAGTTCAACTAAAAGGAAAACTGGCAAAAGCGGCAAGCTACGTGTTAAATATTAAAACGACTTGTGAAAAAAACGGTGCTCTTACAAAAATTGCAGAACAATTAATTGTTGATCAGGATACTATTATCGCTGAAAATGCAAAGGATTTAGCTCATGGTGAGGAGCAAGGAATGCCTGCATCCACACTGGACCGCATTATGCTTAACAAGGAACGTATAGAAGCAATGGCAAATGCCATCCATCTACTCGTAGAATTAGATGATCCAGTAGGTAATTTACTAGAAAGAATAGAAAAGAATAATGGGCTGTTAATTGAGAAACGTATGGTGCCGATTGGCGTTATCGGAATGATTTACGAAGCCCGTCCTAATGTAACCGTTGATGCGGCAACATTATCTTTGAAAACAGGCAATGCTGTAATTTTACGTGGAAGCTCTTCAGCTAAATTCTCAAATGTTGCAATAGTGACAAGCATTCATCGTGCCCTTGAAAAAACATCAATTCCTGTTGATGCGGTACAATTGATTGAGGATACAAATCGAGAAACAGCAAAAGAATTATTCCATCTAAAAGAATACTTAGATGTGTTGATTCCTCGTGGTGGAAAGGCACTCATTGATTTAGTAGTAAGAGAGGCCACTGTACCTGTCCTTGAAACAGGTGCTGGTAATTGTCATATTTATGTAGATCAAACAGCCGATTACATAAAAGCAGAAAAAATTTGTTTGAATGCAAAAATACAGCGACCTTCCGTATGTAATGCAGCAGAAAGCTTACTCATTCATCCAGATTGGTTTAAAGAGTATGGGTCCCAACTTCTAAGCGCTTTGCATGAGGCAGGTGTCACAATTATCGGCGATGAATTCGTTTGTCAAGCGCTTGATTTCGCTCTTCCAGCAACAGAAGAAGATTACGCAACTGAATATTTAGATTTAAAGATAAGTGTAAAACTGGTGGAAAATGTGTATGAAGCAATTGAGCACATTAATAAATATGGTACTAATCACTCTGAAGCAATCATTACAGAGGATCAACTAGTGGCAGATACTTTCCTAAATAGCGTTGATGCGGCAGCTGTCTATCACAATGCCTCTACTCGTTTCACAGACGGCTTTGAGTTCGGCTACGGCGCTGAAATCGGCATTAGTACGCAAAAATTACACGCGCGAGGCCCTATGGGTTTACCAGCCCTTACCTCTACAAAATATTTCATTCACGGTAATGGGCAAATCCGCGAGTAACGGTAGAACTTAATGGAAAGCCAGCAGTTGATATATGCTGTTGGCTTTCTTTCCTTTTACGAATCGTACTGCTAACTGTGTGGAGTCTTTTCCCTTGGCTGAGCGATTTGTATTGTTACCTGAGCCGATTCTTCTCTTAGCCGAGCGTATCTCTATGCTACCTGAGCGAAGTCTCCCCTTGGCTGAGCGTTTTGCACTGCTACCTG
>NZ_JBYTBB010000059.1:0-28138 GCF_058788755.1 Lysinibacillus sp. FW301-JW8 | reverse complement strand
GAGCGGAGTCTTTTCTTGGCTGAGCGTTTCTCTATGCTACCTGAGCTGATTCTTCTCTTGGCCGAGCGTTTTGCACTACTACCTGAGCGGAGTCTTCCCTTGGCCGAGCGTTTTGCACTGCTACCTGAGCGGAGTCTTTTCTTGGCTGAGCGTTTCTCTATGCTACCTGAGCTGATTCTTCTCTTGGCCGAGCGTTTTGCACTGCTACCTGAGCGGAGTCTTCCCTTGGCTGAGCGTTTCTCTATGCTACCTGAGCGAAGTCTCCCCTTGACTGAGCATTTTGCATTGCTACCTGAGCGGAGTCTTCCCTCGGCTGAGCGTTTCTCTATGCTACCTGAGCGGAGTCTTCTCTTGGCCGAGCGTTTCTCTATGCTACCTGAGCGAAGTCTCCCCTTGGCTGAGCATTTTGCATTGCTACCTGAGCGGAGTCTTCCCTTAGCCGAGCGTTTTGCACTGCTATCTGAGCGAAGTCTTCCCTTGGCCGAGCGTTTCTCTCTGCTCCCAAGCATCGATTTTAAAATGAGTGAAAAAATGTAATCCTGCCCACCTAGTTAACAACATTATTTATAAAAATTTTAGAAAGAAGGTTATGTATGAACATTTCTGCGATTATAAAATTAACTGTTTCAATGGCACTTTTTGGCTCAATCGGATTTTTTACTGTTCATACTGGTGTGCCTGCGACAGAGCTAGTATTTATCAGATGTATTTGCGCTACCCTCTTTCTAGGAGGTCTATGGCTCGTCACTGGTGGACATAAAACAGAGGTATGGGATAAAAATGAAGTAGTAAGAACACTTATTTGTGGCGTCTTTATTGTCTTAAACTGGGTATTTCTATTTAAGGCCTTTGAGGAAATGTCAATCTCCATTGCGATTTCTATCTATAACTTAGCTCCCATTTTTGTCTTAATTTTTGGCGCATTATTTTTAAAAGAAAAGATGACAATCCAGGCACTCCTGGCAACACTTACTTGTTTTATAGGAAGTATGTTCATTATCGGCTTAAACAATTTTTTGTCACTCTCTGAGTTTATGAAATCAGGCTTTATTTGGGCATTACTGTCTGCTGTATTTTACGCGTTTACAATGCTAACAAGTAAAACGATTATAAAGCTTAGTTCCTATGCATTAACCTATATTCAAACAACAGTTGGAATTATCATCCTCTTACCATTTATAGATTTTTCACTGTTTGAAGGGTTAACGACAACAAATTGGCTATATATTTTAGGAACAGGCTTTATTCACACAGGCTTTGTTTATTATTTATTCTTTGATAGCATCCGTAGTCTCTCTACAATTCTAGTTTCTGTATTAGTATTTGTAGACCCAGTAGTGGCCATCTTGCTCGATATGTTGTTGCTTGATTTTATGCCAAGTCTTATGCAAACAATGGGGATATTATTAATTTTCGGGGGTATTTTTTATACCATCTACGTACCAAAGAAAAAACGTGTGTCCCATACTTCGACTTAAACCATATAGAGGAGGTTTTTCATGAGTAAGCTCTATACAATTGGTGAATTGTTAATTGACTTTACACCTACTAAACACGATAGTCTCCCTACTGAAGTTGAGTACTTTGCTAAAAATGCAGGTGGTGCTCCTGCCAATGTTGCAGCTGCTTGTGCAAAACTGGGACAGGAGGCCGCCCTCCTCACGCAAGTAGGGCTAGATGCTTTTGGAAATTTCCTTATGGACACAATAAAACAGGCTGGTGTCGATACAAACTATATTATGCAAACTAATGAGGGTGAAACAAGTCTAGCCTTTGTGTCACTAACGAAAGATGGAAGCCGTGATTTTTTATTTTATCGACGTCATGCAGCAGATTTGCTTTACAGCAAAGAGCAGCTTCCAGCTAATCTATTAACAGCAAAGGATATTCTTCATTTTTGTTCAGTTAATCTAGTGGAAAGCCCGATGAAAGAGGCACATATAGCCTTGATTGAGCAAGCACATCAAGTAGCAAGTCTTGTGTCATTTGATCCCAATGTCCGTTTGCCATTATGGAATGATGACAAGACATGTCGTCAAACCATTTTGGAATTTCTACCAAAGGCTCATATTGTAAAGCTATCCGAGGAGGAGCTTTTGTTTTTAACTGCGATTGCGGATGAAGAAAAGGCAGTCCAAACATTATTTCAAGGAAAGGTACAAGTCTTGATAATTACTCGTGGAGCAGAGGGGGCAAGTCTTTATTCTAGAAAAGCGCATGTCAAAGTACCAGCTGACAATGTCCATGCGATTGATACAACTGGAGCCGGAGATGCCTTTATTGGTGCTGTGTTAAGCATTTTCCTTAGCCAACAAATAACCATTGAAAAGCTAATCGATTTTTGTGAGCAGTATGCCGTTCCTCTTCTAACATTCGCTAATCGTTATGCTGGAGCTTCCACTGAACAACATGGTGCTATCCCTTCCTATCTAACAAAGCATGAATTGGCATTTGAATATGATACTTTCTTTTAATTTATTTCAAGAATATTAAACCCCAGTTTTATACACTACCACTGTAAAGCGCGAGAAATCAACAATTCTAAAATTGATTTCTCGCGCTTTTCATGGTTTTGACTAGCCACTATTTTTCAGAAATAAAATGTCTTATATCATCTGATAAAATCGCTGTATCTGACGGATGCCAAAAATATGTAATACCGTCATATTGAACATTGTATTTATAAGCTATGGAATCATCCGTATATAAGATGATCTGATAGCTTATTGGATCTCCAGTGCTTGTATTCGGTTGAAATGCCGGAGTCTCTTTACTGTTTGAAAGGATATCCAAAAAGTTCTCCATTCCGGCTTCATCTGTAATAGTTGCTATTTGCTGATTACCCGCTGGTGTAGCTGATTTATATATTTCTATCTTTTTTACTTGGTCTAAAGAAACATCCTCAAAGTGCCATTTATACTTTGAATTATCAATTGCAAAATAGATCCGGTAACCATTTATAGCAGCTTTGTCCTTGACAGCGATGATATTATCTTCCCCTTTGATGGAATAAAGCTTTGTACCTTTTTCGTGAAACGCAGCATCTCCATCTTTTAATTGATAGGATGAATTTGAAACATTATCCGCTACTTTAAAGCGAACTTCTCCTATTTCTTTATCTATGAATGATGCATCGGCTATTTCACTATTGTGAACACCATTATAATCATGACCGTTCCATTGAATAAAATCTACCCAATCAATTACTGTTTGACCGCCCATAAAAGGTATACATCCCGCTAAGTATATTAAGAGAAAACTAAGCATTATCCATTTTTTCATCACCATCACCTCTAGAACAATAGCAAGATTTTGAAATAACCACCGCCCGTAATATGGATGCTGTTTATTAATGAGGTTCTAAAAAGGTCTGAATTGTCAGTTACTCGCAACTTCAATGCCTCATTTTTTAACTTACATCGTCATTTGAGCAAGTTCAGAAACCATCTAATATTATCTTCACGCTGTTCCCTTTGTGATTATTTTTGAATGCTTGAATAGCTTTCGACGTCTGCCAATTTCTCAGCAGCCTTTACACCCGTAAGTATTGCTTCCTCCATCACTTTTGTTGCTAAGTGACCTATATAATCAACTGGATAGGCTCTAGTTCCTGTACCTAGTACAAAAATCGTATCACCATCCAGCATGGTATGAACAGGATATATTGTCCGTGCAAGAGCATTTTGAGTGAGCTGTGCAATTTTTTTTGCCTCTGCTTTCGTAAGCTTGGCATTTACTGCAACTACACCAATAGTCGTGTTTGTACCAGACAATGCTTCTGATTGCACATGCTCCTCTAAATAAGCACAACAATCAATCCATTCTGATGTTTCCTTATTCCATGCACCTGCTAGCGTTTTTCTAGTAAAAGGATCTTTTACATCTCCAACAGCATTGACAGCAACAATGGCACCAACCACTAGATCGCCTTTGCCAGCGATAGAAGCACTACCTAGTCCTCCCTTCATGCAAAACTGAGGCCCGGCTAATTTCCCAACAGTAGCACCATACCCAGCACCTGTATTGCCATTTGAAAATAATCCCACTTTGGCATTTTTAGCGGCTTCATAGCCCATTGTAGCAGTAGGTCTTGTTTTGGGATTACCTATAAACAAATCAAATAGTACAGCACTTGGAACAATTGGTACTTTGGCAATTCCTGTATCCACACCAATATCCTGCTCCTCCAGAAATTGCATGATTCCAGTTGCTGCATCCAGTCCAAATGCACTACCTCCAGATAAGCTAATAGCATGTACACGATCAATTTCATTGATTGGATCCAATGCATCTGTTTCACGAGTGCCTGGAGCAGAGCCTCTTACATCAACACCACAAACTGCACCAGTCTCTACTAAAATAGCTGTACAGCCTGTTATACCTTCCTTATTTTCCGCATGTCCCACCTTTACACCAGGTACATCTGTAATATTTCCAAACATGGATAGACACCTCAACTTTAAATAGATTAAATATTCTAATTATTTTATGTAAAAAAAGTACATGTTGTTATTTTCCAATACACCTCCTTTCGCATTTTCGTGGAAGATAATTAAGAAAATCATCATTTTACTAGAAGTTTCAACAGATTAATAAGATTAATTTCTATAACTTCTCTCATATCACATGAAATCCTTTTCATATTTCCAGTTCAATCAATGGTATCATACAACCATGCTGAAGATACTAAACTGAGCTCAGGGAAAATAGTTGCTTCGATTTGTAACACATTATCTTGCTCTGTGAACCATGCGAGCGGTTGGGCATTCCAATACCACTTATTGAGCAGACTCCTCTCTTTTTTGAGCAACTTATCTCTCCAGTTTTCCCCAAAGGAAAAACCAACACCATATTTAAACAACAGTAGTTCAAATAGATGTTGGTTTATATTGTTATTGTTGACGGGATTCAGTCATTTGCTTCCACACAGAGCCTTTTGCTTCCTCGCCCTGTTCAATTCGTGCAATCGCCATTTTTACTTGTAGCTTTACCTCAAATTCTTTATCATCTTCTGCAGCTTTTAATGCAGGTAATGATTGCTCAGTACCTACCTCATATAAATACATGGCTGCCCGCCAGCGTACAAGCTTGTTTTTATCCTGTAAGGCATGCTGCATTGCGTTTTCAAATTCCACGAATCCAAGATCACTCATACAATCTCCTGCTGTTCGGCGTACAGCTGCACTTTTATCCTGTAATGCCTTTTCTAAATACGGCACAACCGACACATCTTCAATCATACCTAAATATACAGTAGCCAATCGTCGAATCGACATTTGCTCATCCTGTAAAGCTAAATCTAGCAGAGGTAAGTCATCTAGCTCTGGATCTGCCATTTGGTCGAGCAATTGGAAACGTTTCTCCCATTCCGGTTGCATAAACTGCTCAACTGTTACTTTTAACTTGTCTGTTTTTATAGCTGTTTTTTCATCATCATTAATGGCTGCAACAATTTCTGCTACACGTTCTGCTGAATAAGTGACATCAATCTCTTGCTTGACCGCTTCTGCAATTTCCTCAAGCTCACCATAACGCACGCCATAGTCAATCCACTTACGTTGGAAGATATAATTCTCATCGTCTGCGGATTCAATAATTTTATTGAAGGCTTCCACAAAGCGTTCACCACAGCTTACACGGTACTCTTGTTGATTATCAAATACCTTTACTTGTAGTGGCACCTGCTTATAAAACTGGACATGGACGTAAACCTCACCATAAAAATCATTAGCAGCATGTATTTCATTTTCTTCCTGTACATTATCTTCGCCTAAAACTTGACGAATGCTTGCTAAAATACCTTCCCAAGCATATTTCGCATTACGTTCAACTGCAAAAAAATCAGCTACATGATAAACGCCCTTGACCCCTTCAATTGCCAAAATTGCCGCAGCTTCACCAGTTGCTTCATCTTTATTATCTTTTGTAAAATTATAGCTTTTTCCAAATGGTAGTTCTGTATCCACGACAATTTTCATTGAATTAGGGCTTGGTGTCGGTTCAATTGTTATAATCTTCATGTCTAATCGCTCCTTATCCATTCACAATTTCTTCTAAATAAGACCATCTTTCAATCAAATATTCGTACTGGGCATTAAGCTCATCTAGCTTTGCCGTTAATTCCTGCAGCTTTGTAAAATCAGAGCCAGCATTGGCAATTCCTTCTTCAGTCTCCATAATAGCAGTTTCTGTTTTTTCAATATCGTCTGAAATCGTTTCCCACTCTTTTTGCTCTTTAAAGGATAGCTTTTTCTTGTCCGATTTTGACTTTTCCATTTTTGGTTTCTCTGCTTTTGGCGCTTCTACTTTTACAGAAGCCTCCTGCTCACGTTTTGCCAGATACTCACTGTAAAGATCCAGTGTCTCCTCTACCTGACCCTGTCCATCTAAAATCCATAGCTTTTTAGCAATTCGGTCAAGGAAGAAACGGTCATGGGAAATTGTGATCACAACACCAGGGAAATGCTCTATAAAATCTTCCAGCACGCCCAATGTTTCAATATCCAAATCATTGGTAGGCTCGTCCAGTAATAGAACATTCGGCTGCTCCATTAATAAACGTAATAAATGAAGACGTTTACGTTCTCCACCAGATAATTTACCGATTGGTGTACCATGTCCATGAAGCGGAAACAAGAATCGTTCAAGCATTTGAGCAGCAGAGTAGCGTACACCCTCTGCATCTGTAATATCGTTGGAAGCTTCACGAACATATTCAATCATACGCTCATTTTCATTCATTTTCGGTAATGTCTGCTTGAAATGGGCTAGCTTTACTGTTGAGCCAACAAGAATTTCACCGATATCCGGTGTTAGCTCTCCTGCTAGCATGTTCAATAATGTTGATTTTCCTACTCCATTTGCACCAATAATACCGATACGATCACCTTGCTGGAGTATAAATGAAAAATCATCAAGAATTTTTTGCTGTCCAAATGCCTTTGAAATATTTTCAGCCTCTAATACTTTACGACCAAGTCGTGTAGTAGCAAGTCCCATTTCTAACGAAACATCCTCAGTTTTACGTTCTAGGTTTTCATCAAGCTGCTCAAAGCGTTGAATACGTGCCTTTTGTTTTGTTGAGCGTGCTTTCGCGCCGCGACGAATCCATTTTAATTCTGAGCGATAGCGATTGCGGTCTTTTTGGGCAGAGGCTGCTCTCATTTCTTCACGAATAGCACGTGCCTCTAAATAATCCCCATAATTCCCTGTATGACGATACAATGTTTGATCTGCTAGCTCATATATATGCGTTGATAATTCATCTAAAAAATAACGATCATGGGTAATAAAGATAACAGCCCCTTTTAATCGTAAAACCATTTCTTGCAACCATTCCGTTGATTGTACATCTAAATGGTTAGTAGGCTCATCCAATAAATACAGATCTGCCGGCTCAATTAACACCTTCGCTAAAGCAACCCGCTTTTGCTGACCACCTGATAACGTTAATACTTCTTTTTCAAATGTTTCAATGCCAAGCTTCGTTAGTGCAGTTTTCGCCAGTGCATTGACATCCCATGCCTGTTCTTCATCCATTCGCTGCTGTAAGCTAAACAGCATTTTTTGCAGACTTTCCGAGGTAGGATTTAAAGCAAGAGCCGCTACTGTTTCCTCATATTCACGATTCAACTTTAAAATTGGAGAATCACCTGCAAACACAGCCTGCAAAACTGTTTCACCGCTTGTAAATGTTGGATCTTGTGGTAAATAAGCGATTCGATATTTATTAGGTCTGTCCACATTCATCGAATCCGCTTCAATCTGCTCAGCTAATATGGACAATAAAGTAGATTTTCCCGTTCCATTAATACCGATTAAGCCAGCTCGCTCTCCCTCATAGATTGTAAATTCAATATTTTGAAAGAGCGTTTTATCGCCCACTGTTTTTGTTAAATTTTGTACAATTAAATGACTCATTCCACTATTCCATCTCTTTCACACTTAATATGTAGACGTTTTATTGATATCCATTCTTAATCATAACATCAAACGACTGCTAAACAAAGAACAACAAACCGAACAAATGATATCAGAATTAACAATTCATAATGGTAAATGTCTATCAAAGAACATGCTTATTGTTGTCGAATTTATTACTCCCTTTTATAGTACTTGAGAATCTGGATAGGAATAACTACTTCTCATATGATGACATTGGAACTCTTCCGTATAATAGGCTAAACTTGGCTAAATGAACTATGGGCTTGCTTTGATAAGAACATCATCTGCATATCCATCCCTAGGCAAAGACACCCAAAGTTTTAATCTCTCTAGGCTCAATCCATAACTTTTCCACATATAAATACATCCCATTTGAGCTTAAAAATGGCATTAATGACCTTGTTTATGAGCAGCAATTAGAGTAAAGCACAAGTGGTTATAGTACAAAATTTCTATGTAAAAAAATAAGGCATAGGGCGCAATTTAATGCGACACCTATGCCTTTATCCAGCATGCACCACTCTAATCTGTGTGCATAATTAATCAATATCTGTACTTGTAAAACTTATATTTCAAGATGAATTAGAATCAGAAATCAGACGACATGGACGTTCCATTTCCTGTAACATCCAGATTGTTTTCAGGCAACAGAAAGTCTTGTGTTTTCTACTCTTATTAGATTAGGAAATTAATTGCAGGTTCAAATTATTGACCAATTTCCTTTTGCAACTGCTGTAAAAAGCTTTCCATAAATTGATGGCGTTCATTAGCTATTTGCTTGCCCTTTTCGGTTGTCATTAAATCCTTTAAGAATAAAAGCTTCTCGTAGAAATGTGTGACTGAGGATGTATTTTTAGTACGATATTCCTCCTCCGTCATATTTGTTCGTGCTTGCTCTGCAGCATCATACAGTTTTCGTCCCTTGGCACCCCCATAAGCAAATGTTCGTGCAATTCCAATGGCTCCAATGGCATCTAAGCGATCTGCATCTCGTACTATTTTTGCCTCAATAGATGTTGCTTCAAGCTCATTGCCTCCATTAAATGATACTTGAGCAATACAATCTCGAATATGCTGCTTTTTATCTTCATTTAATGCTAACTCTGCAATTAGCTGATTTTCTTGCTCTTTACTATTGGTATACTTTTTGTCACTTACATCATGCAGCAGCACTGCAATTTTTACGACTTCCGTGTCTGCTGCTGGCTCACTCTGTAAAATGTTCACTGCATTTTGGTAAACGCGTTCAATATGCTGAAAATCATGGCTGGCATCAAACTGCTCATAAATGCCTCGTACTTTATCCATTAAATCATTCATGTTCTTCATTCAGTCCCTTCTTTGCTATTATACTGATAAGTGATATCCTGCATCAATAAATATAAAGATAATCAAATGATTTCAATTGACTAATTTTTCAGAATATTATATGATAAATACACAGAACAACTTTGTTCTGTATCTCACTATTTCAATGTACGGTAACTATGTTCTTCACAGATTATTTAACTAACTTCAGCGGGCTTACAATTGAATAATGTGTTACAAGATGATGTATGTATAACATAAGCCAATCATCTAAGAAAACAAATAAAAGTGAACACTTTCCCTTAGAAATTCTTTGTTTTAACCCGCATAGTGTTTGTACAAGTTGAAATAGATGAGCAATCCGATAGACTTGTTTTCACGACCAGAAAGCTTTCATCATATGTTGCAAGTGTACATTACTTTTGTCATTAATTGATGTTGCCTTCTTTTATTCCATAATGGAATAAGTATGAACGTAGCTCCTCTCTTTAATGAAAAAGGTGGACAATTATTTGCTGACATTATGGGAATAGCTGGCTCATTAGAGTTGTGTGAACAATAAAAGATAATTTATTTAGGCAAATTTTTTCGAGTATCATTTAAGCCATAGAAAAAGTATTATGCTATGAAGGAAGTAGGAACGATTTTTATGTACTGTTATACCTCCCCGCTGAAGGGACAATAAAAGCTGCCCATCACACTTACATGTAGATGATGGCAGCTTTTATTAATTAGGTTGCTTTCTTGCTATTTTAACATGTTATTTTCTTCATTTTTATAAAACCTTACCAATAACCGCGTCAATCTCCTGTAGCAGCTCGGCATTTTTCATCGTTGAGCTTAAATTTAAATGACTTTGATCAACTTGAATAACAGCTATATGCATGCCTTCTTTAATGCTAGCACTTGGTACAGGTACCATCCCTTCAATATCAAATGTCATTATTAAATCTGGAAATCTCGATTGGACAATCCCTGCCTTTGATAATGTCATATATTCATTCCAGAAAGTTAATTCAACATCCTCAACAGTTAAGCTACCGACATCAAAACCATTATCCTTTATCAGAGAAAAATCTTTTACTACACCAGATACGATATGCTCGCCATTTAACAGATGAATAATATTATCTAATTTTTCATTCATTGTTCGCCCACTTAGGAAGCTATATCCGAGCTCAATAGCGGCAGATATTGCATTTGGTGCACCATGTTCCTTCAAATAGCCTATTGTTACTGGATTACGTGTCACCGCTACCAATCCTCCAGCTAGAATAGAAGCATGACGAACTGTTTTTGCTGTGTTTTGTAAATTTCCTTCAGCTAAGCCTTGAATAGCGTAATCATTTTTTCCACCTGCATAAAATTGAATGGATTGATAATCTTGTTGCTCATGTAGGTTTAGGGAACCCATAATGCCAGTCGGGTGAGCCCGTCCATTACAAGGGGCATCAACGACTGGTACGTTCAGTAATACCGATTGTAACCAGCCATTGATTGTCGTTATGGTACCATTTTCATTCGTAATAATTCCTTTTAATCGATGATCCATATACGCATTCATATGTTGATAACTCCAGCATAGCTGTTCATTGGATACATATTGTTCTTCCGCTGAAGGTGCTCCAACCATTGCTACGCAGGCTACTAAATCTTCATGGTTTAATGCTGTTATATCGATAAGTTGAGGGTTTCCGGCAGCGAAAATTTCCTCCACTAACTTTAAACCTTCCCCAAGGAGGCCGCCACCGCCACCTCCTAGGATTGCACCTCCATAAACAGCGGCTAAACCATCCTCATACGTTAACACCTTTATCATCTGCTCTTACCCCTTTCTATTTTCCTATCTTAAGAATGGAAGAGAAGAAGCTATATAAAGCGTCTCCAGCAATAACACCTGCTGCAAAGACTGTCATTTCAGATTCTCTCTTACCTTTTGTCATATAAGTGAAAATAACACGAAGTAAAATACCAGCTAACACTGCCCAACCAGCTATAGGATTGATTAGTAATAAACCAGTCGCAAACAGAATACCCATTTGTCTCTTTGAACCGCCAATTAATTGAATCAATGCCCCAGGAATCGCCCAGATCAATAGCTGTTTCGCTACGTCTCCAGTCACTCCAGATTGGATAGTAGCTGCATATACATGGTTGACAGGTGCTACTAAATCCTGTGCAAAATAAGATTGATATGAAAGTAAAACAACAACAGCAGAAATTGAAAATGCTAGCATACCTGCAATCATTTGCTGTTTACGCCCTTCTTTTTCTAATACAGGATCACTGCCATTTCCACGTAAAATAAAACCTGTTTTCAAGTCATAGCCCATATCTGCAAATGCTACCCCTGTTGCTGCACTATAGCCAGCTAACAAAGCAAGAGCGGGTGCCGGGAAACCAATTAGTATTCCGACAATTAGTGTGATAAACGCTACTGCAAATGCTGGGAACCAGCCTGCATGCATTGCAGCAATCCCAACAATAAGTTCGTGAACAAATGCTGCAATTGTTGCGAAAATGATAAAGCCGATTAGCATTCCAAAAGACATGTGTGAAATCATACCACCTATTAAAGCAATTAATAATGCAATCGCTAAATAAGCAATAAAACCTACACCAAAACCTTGTCGAATTTCTTTTTGGTCTTTTGAATAGATTAATTCTTCTGACTCTTTAGTTGCTCTTTTACTTAGCAAAGTAAAAGCAACCTGGAAAAGGGCTACAATGCCCGCTCCAATCATAATGCCATGCGGAATATAATATTCATTCAAATCAACATTAAATAATTGAACAGAATAACCTCTCAGTAATAGACCAATTCCAAACATTGTAAGCGCCCAAATATTTCCGATAAACGCTACCCCAAAAGCTGACATTGGAATTTTAAGAACAGACCCCACGATACCGATTAACACACCGCCAATTAAAACCTTTGCATTTTTACCGCCTTTATCGCCAGCTTTAATAGCCTCAGCTGTTGCAATCCCCGGTGGCCAGGTACCTGTTGCTGGGAATATCTTTGTATCAAAAAATTTATATAATAATAAAGCATCCACAAACATCGCTAAAATAACACCAATAAACAATGGCAAAACTAAATTTTCATAGCCTAAAACATATGGAATACCAATTGGCAACATTAAACTACTCGCTGCACTAAAAGTAGCCGATGATATTGCTGTCTGTATAATATTTTGTCTATGCACAGATTTGAATGCAATTAGCTTGCCAATTGGAATTCTTCCTAAAATCATCGCGAATATAGCCCCAATGATGGATGTATTAGCAGAAATCCCTAAAGTCGTAATCAGTTGTATCCCAATAATTGCCCCTACCACAGATGTTAAGACAATCATTAGTAAAGTTACAGGCTCCAAAGCCCGTGGATGTAATACTTTATTATTCATAGTGTCAGCTCCCCTATTGTTGTTATAGTTTAGATATGTGAGATTGAATTTGATGAGCAATTTTCACTAACTGTTCAAGCATGTATTTCTCCCTTTGATCGTCAATGTCATATACTAATCCAGAAATCGTAAGAGATGCCATGATTTCTTTCTTATAATTGAATAATGGTACACTTATACCAAAAGCATGTTCATTGTACTCCCCGACAGTAACACACCACTTATTTTGTCGTATGGTTTGTAGCTCCTCTTGTAAATTATCAAGAAGCTTTTTATGTTCCTCTTCAGACTGCTTTTCATGAAAATAGGCTAACAATTCTAGCTGCCTTTCTTTGTCTAAATAGGCAAACATAACTTTACAGGAAGCACCGATATAAAGCGGTGTTTTTGTACCTAAGGACACCGCATATTTTATATTCTTACTACTTTCAGCAATTTTTGTTGTGACACCATACTCATTATCCATATAAGTTAGAAATACTGATTCATTGATTTCACTTGCAAGACTTTGCATCAATTCATAAATTGTAAAATGAGGGTCACTTGTATTGGAGAGCGTGTCATGAAATATAAACATTTTATAACCTAATTTATATTTTTTTGTAGCATCATCCTGTAATAAATACCCAGCTTCTGTAAATGTATTGATTGTTCTTTGCACAACACTTGTATGCAGTTTTGTCATGCGTGAAATTTCACGTACACCTAATGCGCTTTCTGTAGTTGCAAAGCATTCTAGTATATCCAATGAGTTTTTTAATGTCTTGACAGTCATTTGTATATTTCTCCTTTTATGCGTTTTGGTAACCGTAACGTTTTTCAGCTACCTCTAAAGAAATATATCCATTTATTAGATCTTTTTCAATTGCTTTCTTACTTCTCTCTTGTGGATTGCCATAGCCACCCCCTGTTGCTGTGACAAGCTCAATACAATCTCCTTTCTGTAATTCATAATTGGCGAGTACTCCTACTGGTCCCACCTTTGTACCATCTTTTTTATGAATAATCAGATAGTTATGCGAGCCTTCCTCCCCATCATTTAAGCCAAATGGTGCAAATTGATGTCTACCTAAGTTGACAGAAACCTTTTGACCATCATGATTAACGGTATAAACTCGGCGTACACCTAAGCCACCTCTATATTGCCCTGCACCAGCACCATCGCAATTTAAGCTATATTCATCAATCTGAATACCGTATTTTGTCTCTGCAATTTCAACAGGAAGATTATACGTTTCTCCATCTCCCATACAATATTGCCCACTTTGGCCATCCTCATCATTTGACGCTCCCCAGCCACCTACTGAAGGCTCAACAATTAGGAAGGACTCATTATTTTCAGGATTTTTGCCTGTTAAGATAAATGTACAAACCGACTGTAAATGCCCTGCTGATAATCTTTCTGGTAAATAAGGTGCAAGTGCCTTCCAAATTAAGTCTGCTGCTCCAATACGTGCCTCAAAGTTCATCGAAACAGGATGTGGACGCTTGGCTGATACAATTGAATTATCATCTGTAAGAATCGTTAAGCGTTTAAAGACACCTTCATTAATCACATCAATATCTCCAAGTAATGCTAAGAACATTACACGAACACTAGCCATTAAACCAAATTGTGAGCAGTTTACTGGCACATTAACAGCAGGATGTGAGCCTCTAAAGTCACAAATAAATTCTTCATCGCTAATCGTTACTTTCACTTTAATTGGATAAGGTCCACCTTTTAATGGATCGCCTTCAATAAAGTCCTCTGCATAAAATTCACCTTTTGGTAGATGTTGAAGCTCAAGCTCTACAATTTTTTCACCCTTGTCCAATAATTTTTGAATGGACAACTTCACCGATTCAGCACCAAATTTCCGACAAAGCTCTGCAATCCGTTTTTCACCTGTTTTTAAGGCTGCTACTTGTGCAAACATATCTCCAATAGATAACTCTGGTAGACGAACATTTGTAGATATGATTTCATAAATGCCTTCGTTGAGCTCGCCCTTTTGATAAAGCTTTACACCTGGTAGCTGAAGACCTTCCTGATAAATTTCATTCGAGTTACTTGTAAATGAACCAGGGTCCATCCCACCTACTTCGGTCCAGTGTGCTTTATTTGCAGAATAAGCAATAATTTCTCCATTGTAGAAAATCGGTAAAACCAATCCTACATCTGATAAATGCGAGCCTCCTCCAACATAAGGGTCATTTATAATGATGACATCCCCTTCGTTTAGTTTTTTCCCATTATCATATTTTTCTATGACACGTTGAACCATTGGACTCAGCATCCCAATAAAACTTGTCACACCATTTCCTTGGCTAATCAAATTTCCCTTGGCATCCGTTAAACCACATGCATAATCTAAAACCTCATAAATAACAGGGCTCATAGATGAGCGAGCTAATGCAACAAACATCTCATCTCCAATGGCCAGCAATGAATCCTGAATAATTTCTATAGCAAAAACATCTTTTTTCATGTGTTATTTCCCCTCCATCTCTACAATCAGATTGCCGTATTTATCTATTTCAATAGATTGCTTTTTATTTATCACAACTGTAGATGTAGGACTTTCCACAATAGCAGGACCAGCAATAACATAGCCAGGTACTAACTTTTGTTGATCGTAGACATTTACCTCTACCCAGCCTGTTTCTTTGACGTATAACTTTCGTGTTGCTTTTATACATGTAGAAGCATCAATATGTGAGAAATCTAACTCCTTAAACTGGACCGCTTCATCTTTCCCATAAATAGTGAGATGTAAATTTACTAGCTCTATTGAAGTCTCTGGTAAGTCAAAAGAGAACTCCTGTTTATGCTTGATATGGAAAGCTTCTGCTAATTGAGCTAGCTCTTCTTCATGAAGCGAAATATTTGATGCATTCAATTTAACTGCATGCTCTTGACCTTTATAGCGCAAATCATAATTAATCTCGAAATAATAATGTTCCTTCGATAAAGGTGCATCCGCATAAGCATTTTCAATAGCCTCATCAATATTTTTTTGAATAGCAGTTAAATGATGATCATCAAAATTCATTAAGCTTGTTTGAATATAATCTTGTCGGTATTCCGTCATCATCATCCCTAATGCTGAAAAGACCGATGAGCCATATGGAATAATAACTTTCTTCATGCCCAGTTCTTCTGCTAAATTAATCGCATGTAGTGGACCACCGCCACCAAAGGCAACCATTGTAAAATCCTCAGGGTCATAGCCTTTACGAATAGAAATTAGCTTAAGAGCATTTAGCATATTAGAGTTGGCAATATCTAAAATTCCTTGTGCTGCTTCTTCTGCTGTCACATTAAACGGTTTCGCGATTGCTTCAGTAAGTGCCTCCTCCACTTTGTCAATAGACACTGGATTATCGAAGTTTTCTAATGATAATCTTCCTAAATAGACATTTGCATCTGTAATTGTTGGCTGCGTATTGCCTAAGCCATAAGCAACAGGTCCTGGATTTGCACCAGCAGAATCTGGACCAACTTTTAAGGAGCCGAATTGATCGATGCGTGCGATGGAACCACCACCATTACCGATTTCAACAATATCTACAACAGGTGTTTTAATCGGATAGCCTGCAAATTTTTCATTTCTTTCAATATAGTAATCTGTTGTAACATTTACTTTTCCTTCAGTAATGAGTGAACATTTTGCTGTCGTTCCGCCAACATCAAATGCAATAATATTTGATTCATTTAAAAGCTCTCCTAGTTTTGCTGCACCAAACATACCCGCTACAGGACCAGATTCAACTAGATTAATTGGCAATTCCATCGCTTTATCAAAGCTTGTCGTTCCTCCATTTGATTGCATTATTTTCAAATGATCTGTTATACCAATCGAGCTTAATTTTTCTTTTAGGTTTTTTAAATAAGCATGTGCAATTGGCTTTACATATGAATTTAAAACAGTAGTATTTGTTCTTTCGTATTCTCGATATTCTTTAATCGTTTCGCTTGAAAGTGTGATATACACCCCTGGCCAAAGCTTTTCAATTTCTTCTTTTAGCTGTAATTCATGAATTGGGTTTTTATATCCATGAATCAATGAAATAGCAATAGCCTCCACACCTAATTCCTTGAATTTTCTAACAATTACTCCAACTTCCTTGGTATTAAGCGCTTTCATAATATTTCCTTTAAAATCGATACGCTCATCAATTTCTTGTCGTAAGTAACGCTCTACAAAAGGTTCTGGTTTTTTATATTTAAAATTATATAAGTCTGGACGATTACCACGAGCAATCTCTAATACATCACGGAAGCCTTTCGTTGTAATTAACCCAACTACTCCCCCTTTTCTTTCCGTTAATGTATTAATAATGACCGTTGAACCATGAATAAATGATTCAATCAATGAATCTTCCGTAACGTGTCGCCCTAATACATTTAAAATACCGTCCTCAAAATGACCTGGAGTCGTATGCCCCTTGTCAAAATGAAGATTTCCCTTCTCATCTGTGTAAACTAGGTCAGTAAAAGTACCGCCAATATCTGTTGCGATTTTCAAGTCTTCATCCCTCCATGTTCCTATTATCGGAACAGTGTTCCAATTAAGAATTAAGTAAATTATATTTAAAAGAAAAAGAAAATTCAATGTATTTTTTAAATAAAAATTCATTTGACAATTAAATTCATGGTAAAAATCCACTTTTTCTTACCATTGTTAGGTGGTTATTTATAAAAACCACCAAATATTACATTACATAAACTTTCCCTAATAGGTAATAAAAGAAAAAAGACCCTGGTTATACACCAAAGTCCTTAACTTCATAATAAGTTTAAACTGCTCATATCCTTTTTAGGAGAGGATGATTATATATGAAAAGCCTTTTAGAAAATATAAGCTTGTTAGAGAACGTTTATGAATTATCTATTGCCGTACTTCTTCTATGTTCCCTGTTTTCTGTAAGACTTTTTAAAAAAATAAAGCGAGAAAGAAAGCTTTCTGTCTTTGAATTTACAATGTATATGCTCATTCGAATAGCCATTTTTTTATGGCTAACTAGTTTCTTACTTATTCGATATGGTACCTATTTACCTTTGAACTTTTGAGAATAGTAAAAGCTGCCCTTTCTAACTTAAATGGAGCAGCTTTTTTGTATCTTTATATGCTATGATGTACAACCAAACAATTTTTAGGGCATTTTAGTTAATAAATCAATACTAAAGACAAAAACCAAAATTGCTACAATTCTTCCTGTTTTTTAATAAATATCAAGTAACCTTTTCCCTACTAAATTTGTAGATCCAGTAGCCAACAACATTTAATAAAGCAAATATCAGTATCCACCCAATAGTTAATCTTTTTTGATGGTACGCATTAATCGTTGCCCAAATTGTAAATAAAACTGCATAAACTGCAACACCTATTAAGAATACTACAATCATCAGAATATCCATATGCCTTATTTCCATACTGATATACCATTCTGAATTTCCATTGCCAAATGGATACATATCAAAAATCCATTCAGGTGCCCATGCCGCTTTTTCAAGTTCGTAATTTGGCACTGCATTATCTACATATTCAAATATAGATGTATAATTTTCTGCGTCATGCTTAACATCTTGTATATTATAAATTTGAACTTTTATAATTTGATTTGTACTTTGTACTAAGTTTTCAATTTCTTTGCTTATATCTTCTGTGATGACTTTTTTATTTTCTAAAATATCGAATATTTGTGAGGCAATAACTGCATTTTCATGTGATTTTTGCTCACCTATAGCCCACATAGATCCGAATACAGTTGAACTAAGAACAAGAATTGTTATTGCAAGATAAAGCACCCACTTTGCAAAGGTTTTTTGTGCCCTAAACAATTGCCCTAAAACAGTTCGTATCTCCTGTTCTCCACCAAATCTCTCAATTGCAATTTCGATAGCAGCTTCTTCTGATTTTCCTTCTCCCCTTAGCTCATGTACAGCCTCTAATAAATGACTTTTCATTTCTGCCTTTAATTCGATTATTTCTTTTTTATTACCCTCAAAATTGTCATATACCGAATCTACAAACACTTCGATTTTATTCATGTTTTTTACCCCCTTCCAAAAATGTATCAATAATCGTTTTAACGAAATCCCATTCTAAACACTTTTCTTCAAAACCTACTATACCAAGTGATGTGAGTTTATAATATTTCCTTCTCCCACCTGGTCCTTGTTCATCGCCCCAGTAAGATTCAATCCATTTATTTTTTTCTAATCGCTTTAAAGACAAATAAAGTGTACCTTCTTTTAATTCAAATTGTTTATCACTTTTTTCTCGTACCATTTTAGCAAGTTCATAGCCATACATATCCTTACTAAGTAGCAGTGATAGAATTATTGTGTCAATATGACCTTTTAAAACCTCTTTATTCACTTCCATTTTTTACTCACCCCAATTCAATATATTATATAATACTTTATAATACAAGGTATTCATTTTTATAAAGAAATGAAAAAAGCTGCTCCTATTAGTAAAAGGAGCAACTTTAACATTTTTATTATTTAGAACAATCCTATTGCATGGCCCTCATTATCCACATCCATACGCAATGCAGCTGGTGCTTTTGGTAAGCCTGGCATTGTCATAATGTCACCAGTTAAGCAAACTAAAAAGCCTGCGCCTAGCTTAGGAATAACCTCACGAATTGTTACCGTGAAGCCCTCTGGACGACCGAGTAAATTTGGTTGATCGGATAAAGAGTATTGCGTTTTTGCCATACAAATCGGTAGCACATCCCATCCAAATTTTTCAATCTGGGCAATTTGTTTTTTCGCTTGGTCAGTAAATTGCACATCTTTCCCGCCATATACCTTTTGTACGATGGTACGAACTTTTTCTTCAATGGACTCTGTTACATCGTATAGAGGTGAGAAATTGTTTTCTTCATCTAAGACAGAAAGTACTTGTTCAGCTAAGGCAAGCCCGCCTTTACCGCCTTCTTCCCAGACATTTGTACGTGCAATGCGCACATGATTCACTTTGCACCAGTTTAACACTGCCTCTAACTCCGCTTCTGTGTCTGTTATAAATCGATTTAATGCGATAATCGGCTCAACGCCAAATGTACGAATTGTCTCGACATGTTTAGCTAAATTTTCGATTCCTTGTAATAGGGCAGCAACGTTTTCTCCTACAAGCGCTGTTTTCGCAACACCACCATGCATTTTTAAAGCTCTAATCGTTGCTACAATAACAACGGCACTTGGTTTAAAGCCGGCTTTACGAGCTTTAATGTTCATGAATTTTTCAGCACCTAAATCAGAGCCAAAACCAGCTTCTGTAATCACGATATCCGCTAGCTTACGAGCAGTTTGTGTCGCCATAATTGAGTTGCAGCCGTGTGCAATATTGGCAAACGGTCCACCATGTATAATCGCAGGTGTGCCCTCAAGCGTTTGTACTAAATTTGGTTTAAAGGCATCTTTTAATAATAGTGTTAAGGCACCCTCTACTTGTAGATCACGCACAAATACAGGCTCACGCTCAAATGTGTAGCCAATTACGATGCTTGCTAAACGCTCACGTAAATCTTCTATGCTTGTCGCTAAACAAAAGACAGCCATTATTTCTGATGCAACTGTAATGTCAAAGCCGTCTTCACGCGGCATCCCTTGTACAGGACCACCAAGACCAACAACTACTTTTCGCAGCGTTCGATCATTTAAATCCATCACACGCTTCCAAATAATGCGACGCGGATCAATGTTTAACGTATTGCCTTGATGGATATGATTATCTATAAAGGCTGATAGTGCATTGTTGGCAGCTGTAATCGCATGCAGGTCACCAGTAAAATGTAAATTAATATCCTCCATCGGTACAACCTGTGCGTATCCACCGCCTGTTGCGCCACCCTTTACCCCCATTACTGGACCTAGGGACGGCTCACGCAAAGCCACAACTACATTCTTATTTAACTGATGAAGAGCATCCGCCAGTCCAACAGTTACAGTTGACTTTCCTTCACCTGCTGGAGTAGGACTAATCGCTGTTACTAAAACTACCTTTGCATCCTCACCCTGTGCTGTAATTTTTAATGGATCGATTTTTGCCTTGTAGCGTCCATACTGCTCGAGGGCATCCTCTGGAATACCTGCTGTTTTCGCAATATCCGTAATAGGCTTCATAACCGCTTGACTCGCGATTTCTAAATCTGTTAATGGTTGATTTTTCGTTGTCATTTGGCATCCTACTTTCTATGTTGTTCAACTTCATTATAGACTTTATTGTGAAAGAAAACATAATTAGTTATGCAAGCAATTCGACAATCAATTGACAACTTTGTTCAATTCATGTATGTTCTTAATGAAAATGCATTTTTTCACATTTTCTCAATTATGTCAGACTTAATTGATGATTTTTACATTCAAGCGCATTGGAGGCGAATGCTTATGCAACAGGGAATCGTAAAGTGGTTCAATAATGAAAAGGGTTATGGCTTTATTGAATGTGATGATGGAGAAGATGTATTTGTACATTTTACGGGGATCCAAGAGGAAGGCTTCCGTACACTTGAAGAAGGTCAAAAAGTTTCATTTGACGTGGTGGAAGGCAATCGAGGACCACAGGCGTCAAATGTAGTGAAATTATAAGCGTAAAGGAGCTGTTCTATTATACTGAACAGCTCCTTTTTATATTTTAATCAACGATTAACCCAATAAAATGCAGCTGGAAAAACAAGCGTTTCCTTTGTTCTGTCAGAATCTTTTAATGTCACCCCAAATGGTCCCTCTTTTACGTGACCAAGTGTCAAAGTACTTGCCGCTTCTTTCTCATAAAAATCCAAACGAATATTGGGCAATTGTAAGGATATAAATTGAGCATGTTGTTGAGGCTCAGGTAATTCTAGTACTTTCTGCCATAATTCAACTGTAGCTTGCACATCTTTAACAAAAAATTGAACGGACTCCATCGTTATAGAATGATTCGTATCAATCGCTCCACTTTCCTCTAACTGCGAATATCGTTTTTCATCCCCGTCAGCCCACTCAATCAAAAATGGAAAATCAATTGGTAGCCCCGATTTCCCAAAATGTAATAACTTCCATTCTACAACGGAGCCGTCTGGACGAGTTCTGCTACAGGCATCAGGTCCATAAACTTCTAAGCCCATTGCACGTAACCTTGCCCCTTGTTCCTCAATATTTTTAGTTCGCAATGCAATTCGTGAAAAACCATAGCGCTCTTTGTCACGCTTAAACGTATAATGTAAGGAATAAGGCAATTTTGCTGCATGTTCAAATAAATCACGATCATAGATGGCAATTTGCTCAATATAGTTTAATCCAAAATAGCTTAACGTATTATATGTCCCCCACATTGTGTGTTGGCCCCCGTTCACTGTATGGATATTACGTTTGTTTAAAAAAACCTTTGAATTCTCCGGTGATTGAACTTGATGAACCAAATGATCAAAATACAAAGTCATATCTAACCCCCCTTTTTCTCTTTCATTATATACTTTACCTGTTAGTTTTGTTGGTTTAAAATAATATTAATAATATTCTGATAGTTATGAAGTTACTCTATTTTATGATTGCTATTTTTTAATGCGCATTGAAAAGGTTTTTCATTTCCAATAATTAATGGTATATTCACTTAAAATGAAACGTTCATTATAGGGGGGTTCTCCTTATTTCCACTTTCGGGCAGTTGATTGCTCATTTATGTTTTTGCTTCGTTTAAATCTTGAAGTGGAATTTTCACAGTTCATTCATTTATAAGGATAAAATAACAAGAGGTGATTAGAATGTCAGATAAAATAGCTGCTTTTAAACTAGCATTAGGGAATTATCCTACAGGTGTTACAGTTGTCACTGCCTGTAATGACAAAAATGAACCAATTGGTCTAACTGTAAACTCCTTTACATCTGTTTCCATTGAGCCACTCCTTATTTTATGGTCGCTTGATAAAAAATCGCAGCTACATCCATATTTTACAGCTACCAAAAAATTTGCTGTCAATATTCTAGCGAGTAATCAGGAGCATTTATGTACACTATTTTCAAGTAAAATTCCAGATCGTTTCTCACAGGCGAAATGGTCAACTTCCATTCACGGTCTACCGATTTTACATGATACAGCAGCCATATTACAATGTAAAACATTTCAGCAAATTGATGCAGGCGATCACACAATATTTATTGGGCAAGTCCTTGAAATTGATGCTACTCAAATAGAGCCTCTACTCTATCATCGAAGACATATCGGTCAAATCCCAAAAAGCTTTTATGAATAAAATGAGTTTGTGCAAAAAAACAGGATGATTGGTAGACATCATCCTGTTTTTCATTAATGTTCGCTATATTATAAGCTCTCTAGTATTTTTTTATATAAAACTTTAGAATCTTAAGGTATTTTGTTGATATTTTTGTAGTAACTTTCTTGAAAGCGTGGAGGAAATTTAAATGAAAAATTGTATTCTGATGATGCTTTTTGGCTTTACCTTAATTTTATCAGCTTGTTCTCGAGGTGAGGTTGATGTACAGGAATATTCAGGGATTATTGGTAATGGAAAAGCTTTAGGTTATGAGTACACCGTAACAAAAGAACAACATAAATTTTCTTGGAAGGTTGGCTATAAAGGACATTTAACTATTATCGAAGAAAGTGCTGCCAGCGAGGATAGTTTAGTAAATTATATGCATGCTGTAAATAATAGTAAATCAGTATTATTAAAACTTGTATTATCGGTTTTATACTTTTTAGTTATTATGATAACAACACTTATCCTTAATAGAAAAAAAAGAAAAATATTAAAAAGCGGAAGTGTGATAATAGCTATATTGGCAGGTTTCGCTGTATATGTTGCCATTAAAGCATCTATTGATTTAAGTAGTTCATTACAAGAAGCAAAATACTATTATTTGATAATAACTAATTTAAAGTAAGGGATTTATTCGAACAGCATTAGTTTAAAAAATAATCAAAGCATTTAATCTCTCACATAAAGTAAGCGGATATTAAAATGAATAATTTAATCAACCTTTAGATAAAAATCATAGGAGACGGTGATAAAAGAATGTTAAAATATCAAACACCCCTTATTTCGCACCTTTTTGATTAGCTATAAAAAGCCATATATAAGCACAGGCAATTACTCCTGCTTATATATGGCCTTCAGACGTCTGGTCAACTATTACTATCCTTTTTCTCCCCGAATAATAAGCAATAAGAATCCGCTACTAGATAATCAAATTCAACTGGATTGAGACGTTACACAAGTGTTGTCACAAGTAAAGGCTCTAGTTTGAATTCCGCTCCCTGTCAAGAAATTTCCTGCCATAAAGCTTTCTTTTACCTTTTCTGTGGAAATCTTTGCTTTTCAAGTCTGTTAATTTGAACGATGACACCGTCTTGAATTGTAATTTGCACTTCGCCAAATTCTAAATTTTGAATTGCTTTGGCAATTGCTTCTATTTTTTTGTCATCTACCTTTGCTTGCTGAGCCATACGATACACCCCTTCATTTCATTCTTTTGTACAAAAGAGGCTGACGCATCAAATTAATTGATAGCCCCTTATTTCCTTCTGTTGGATTTAGCACCTTCACTGTTGACTGCCAAGGCTTCATGGGCCTAGTCCTTTTATCTCTCGTTAAAAGAATTACGTTTCTTGGAAATAATTCTATAATTCTGAAAACCTAATGTCAATATAAATATTACAAAACCTAGAAGAATACTTTGAAATTAAGAAAAAGGGTGTATCTTCTGTATAAGTATGGACTTTCATTCATGGATTTCTTGTCTTTTCTTTTACTTCCTCCATATATATTCTATTGGTCCTCTGCTGCATTTATTTCTCCATCCAACAAAGAATATGACGCTGACTTATACATTGTTTAGTTAGATGGATGGAGCCTACAATCATAATAAGGACTTAATCTATATTGAAAACAATTTGATGGAATGCTTATACATATGCAAGTAGGATTACTTTACATCATTGATCTCCCCAATAACACTTTCAACAGCTTCCTTCCAAATGTCTTTGTAATTTAATGGGCTACCAATAAGCATGAAATTTCCAATATTATCATAAACCATCGCAAGTACATGTGCCTTCGCTTCAATATTTACATCATTGATTGCCTTAATTTGAACAGCATATTGCAATAATTCATAAAAGCTTGCTAGAAAACCAGTTTGTAAATCATCTAATCTTTTCATATAGCTTTCATCACGAGAAGCTAATAGCATATATTGATTAAATATTTTATTAAAATATGGATCCTTCTTTTGTTCTTCAATTGAAATATACCCAATTTCTAAGAGCTTCGACTTTAGGTTACTTTTTGAAATATCCTTAAAGTCAAAGGTCATTTCGAGTTTAATTTCTTTACAGATTTCCTCAAATAAATGAGCTATTAATTGATCTTTTGATTGAAAGTAATAGTAAATTGCTGGTTTTGATATTCCTACTTCTGCTGCAATCATTGCTAAGCTTGATTTTTCAAATCCCTTTTCCGCAAACATAACGTAAGCAACTTCTAGAATTTTATTAAATGTTTGTTCTCGATTTCCCATTATACCCTCCATTTTTTACCGGTCGTTAAGTGAATATTAAATTATATAACTATTTAAGACAAGAAAAAGCTATGTAGAGTCTTGAAAATCTACACAGCTTAACGATTAGTTTTGTTGTAAGCATTCCATTAATGCCTTGGCCACTTCTTCCTTACCTATCACCTTGAATGGTTGACCTTCTGCTGGAACAATCCAATGCGGTTCTTGTCCACTATATAATGATTGAGAGCTATTTGCTACCATAAATTGAGCATTGGCTGTTTGCATTCGTAGTCGTGCCCGTGATAATAAAAACTCATCATCATCTGTAGCCTCAAGCTTAAAGCCCACTAATGTCACATTGGGCTGCCAACCTTTTATTTGTCCTAATATTTTTGGCGCTTTCTTAAAGTGAATAATAGGTGGCTCATCAGATGGCATTTTACCCGCTTCCTTCATTAGATTACCTGATTGATCATACACTTTGTCAATAATCCAGTCAGAACCAGCTGCAGCCATAATTACAATATCCACCTGTTCTTCTTGCACAGCCTGACGAATCTTCTCGCCTAAATCTTCAATGCCCTCAAATCTAATCGTACGCATTTTATCTTTATTTGCTGGAATTTGTGCAAAATAGCCATGCATATACAAAACATTTGCGCCAGCAGCTAGTGCTGCCTCTGCTAAATAACAGCCCATTGTTCCCCTTGATAAATTCGTGTGCCCTCGTACTTGATCCCATTTTTCAAGTGTTCCCCCACTTGTAATGAGTACGGTTTTCCCTTGTAATGTCCCCATACACTCACCCATTTTCTTAAATATCTACAAATACTATTCTAACGTAATGCTAGGAAATGCATCAATGCCGTTTTTCTTGTTCTCCTACTTACCAGTCATGCTGGATTATTTTGCTCTTGAAGCCAAGTACTTAAAATTTCTGCAAATTTCTTAGTAACCGGAGATGCTTGGTGCTTCATAGCGATACCAATTGTACGGTACCCGCCTTGCTTTAAAGGAATTGCCTTTAAAGTAGGCGGTAATGTATTTATCACTAGCTTTGGTAAAATACTGATGCCGAGTTGGTGGGAAATCATCGAAATAATCCCTACTTCTTCTGATAGTTCAAAGCGAATATTCGGCTTTACATGATATTGCTCCAAAATGACTTTCACATCATTTGTTCCTTTATAGGAAGTCATGATAAAGGGCATATCCTCTAGTTCAATAATATCTATTTCTGTCTTATTAAATAATGGACTTTTATCAGAGACGATACATAACAGTGGATCCTGCTGTAGTTCTGTAAATAGAAATTGCTCTGATTTTTGACCATTTAAAAATCCTACTTCGACCTCTCCACTAAGAAGCCATTGTTCAATCTCATAATAGTCTCCCTCACGCAATTCAACTTGGATCCCTGGAAATTGATTGTCCATAATTCGAATAATTTCTGGCATCCAATTGGAGGAGATACTTGAAATAACACCTATTCGTACTTTACCACGAGTTACACCAAGTATATGTGCAGCTTCCTGCTGTAGCAGCTCTTGTGCATCTAGAACATGCCTCATTGCCCTTAGCATAGTATCTCCTTCACTTGTTAATGTGACACCAGCTCGACTTCTGTGAATAAGCGCAAAACCGAATTCTTTTTCTAAACTAGAGACAGCGTGACTCACTGCGGATTGCGTTAATCCTAATGCATCTGCAGCTTTTGTAAAGCTCGCCACCTCCGCAACCTTTGTTAAAATCTCATATTTAACTAAACTCATCGCAAACCTCTTCATACATGAATTTTTTTAATCCTAATCATTATAAACATTCGTTTTACTAATCACAATACAAGATATATAGTAATTTTTAGTATAAAAACTGTTTTAGTACACAGATTGCAGGTGAACATAATGAGTATCCAAGGAAAAGCAAATTTATTAATGGTGATAGTGACAATGTTTTGGGGATTGTCTTATACCTTTATGGTGATGGGGCTAGAGACATTGGCTGTTTATAATGTAGTGGCATTACGTTGTATCATTGCTTTTGTTGTAGCAGGCATCATCTTTTATAAACGTATGATAAAAGTCGATGTAAAAACATTTAAATATGCAGCTATTCAAGGGTTACTATTATTCATTGTGTTCGCTCTTAGCTTATTCGGTCTTGAATCAACTTCTGCCTCAAATGCTGGCTTTATTTTAAGTTTAACGGTTGTCTTAGTACCTATCTTTAGTAGTTTTATTGAGAAAAAATTGCCTTCAAGAGCTGTAAGTTTTGCTATTATTTGTACAATGATTGGCATTACTGTTTTAACTGCACATGGCTCCTTTACCTTTCAAAAAGGTGATATTCTAGTGGCCATCGCTGCACTATGTTATTCAATTTATCTATTGTTAAATAGTTCTTTTACAAGAAATGTTGAATCTATTTCTTATGGCATTTACCAACTTGGTTTTGCTGGATTATATGCACTTGTTTTAACTTTCTTATTTGAAACACCAACACTTCCAAATTCCTCTAGCTCATGGATTGCTATTATAGGGCTTGGTGTCATTTGCAGTGCATTTTGCTTTGTAGGGCAAACTGTTGCACAACAGTATACGTCTGCTACACATACAGGTCTAATTTTTTCCTTAGAACCTATTTTTGCAGCAATGTTCGCGATGATGTTTATTGGGGAAGGATTGACGTTAAAATTAATGATCGGTGGTAGCTTTATTCTAATTGGAAACCTTTTTGCACAGTTAGAGCAACTTCATGTGCTACGTTTTCTTAGAAAGCACCAACAGGAAAAAGCGATACACGAATAAAAGACAGAGTGCTCTATACTCTGTCTTTTCATGTTGTTGAAATACTATTATGTCAATGACATCAAGGTGACAAATTAAAAAGTATAGCCTTTTTTCAAAACGAGGGGTTGATCTCCGTTCCGACTGAGTGCTTTCCTGGGGGCGTCCGATGAGCCGCTTCACTCGCG